>DASYBH010000042.1:0-4677 GCA_036500885.1 Candidatus Dormiibacterota bacterium | reverse complement strand
CACGGCCTCGCCCGAAACGCCCAACGGCTCCCGGCTGGTGGCCAGGATCCGCAGGCCGGGGCTGTTTCTCAGCAGCGTCTCGGCCACCAGCGCGCAGCCGTCCAGCAGGTGCTCGCAGTTGTCGAGCACCATGAGCAGCCGCCGCCCGGCCAGGTGCTCCGCCAGCGCCGTCAGCGGCGGCCGGCCGGAGAGATCCGGCACCTCCAGCGCAACGGCGGCGTGGTCGGCCACCATCGCCGGGTCCCGCAGCTGGCCGAGATCCACGAACCATGCCCCGTCCTCGAACGCCTGCCGCATCGTGGCGGCCACCTGCAGCGCCAGCCGTGTCTTGCCGACCCCGCCGGCACCGGTGAGTGTCACCAGCCGAGCTGCCGCCAGGAGGTTTTTCGCCTCGGTCACCTGACGGCGACGCCCGACGAAGGTGGTCAGCTCCAGGGGGAGGTTTCCCCACCCGATCTCATTGCTGCTGCGGCGCCGGGCTGGCACTCTGCGAGCCGCGCCTATAGCGCCTATAGCGCTCATCGCCCTTTGACTCAAGCTTAGGCTTCCACGGAGCCGTATGCTGGTTCATGGGTCAGCCCCCCTGCAGGGCTGGATCTGGTCCAAATGGACGACGACACGAACGTACGGGTGGACGGCGACATGGGCCGTCGATCCGAACAAGCTCAGCACATGGAACCACCTCGAGGGGGACCCCTCGCCCGGCGCGATGCCAGCCACCCCCTGGAAACCGCCTGCCGGGAGATCGGGCTGGCCAACGGCCGCTCTTCGATCGGGCGGAGGACGCGACAGCGCTCGACCTCGCTGCTCGCGCGAACGGACCTCATGCTCGCGGTGCTCGAGCAGCTGAACCTGCTGGACGTGGAGCGGGTCCCGGAGTCCTGGCGGTCGCACCTGGAAACGCTGGTCGCCGAACTGCCGGTCGACCACCGGCCCACGATCGGGCTGGGGTCTTCGCCGACAGCGGCAATCGAGCTGGTGTTCGACATCCAGGCGGGTCTCCTCCGGTCGATCACCGGCGGAGAGATGGTCGATGACGGGCTGGGGGTGGCGAGCTCGAGGTAGGCGCCACGGCCGTCGGCGAGGCGTACTGGGAGTGCGAACCATGAAAGTCGGAATCATCGGGACTGGCGCTGTGGGGTCCGCGTGCGCTCTGGCGCTCATGCAGAGGGGCTCGGCCCGGGAGATCGTCCTGATCGACAGGCGGCGCGAGCGGTCCAGGGCCGTGGCCATGGACATGCGGTACGGCGGTCCTCTGTCGCCCACGGTCGTCATGCGGGACGGGTCGTATCAGGACCTCGAGGGCGCCGAGCTGGTCATGATCACGGCCGGCGTCAACGAGAAGACCGGCGGCGCGACGGACAGGCATGACGTGGAGGGCAGACTCAGGCTCCTCGATTTCAACGTCGCGATCTACCGCGACATCGTGCCGCAGCTCGTCGCGACCGCGCCGGAAGCGGTGCTCATGGTGGTCACCGATCCGCCTGACCCACTCGCGGACCTCACCCGTCAACTGGCTCGCCACGACCGGGTCTTCAGCACCGGAACCGTGATCGACAGTCTGCGCTTCCGTGTGCACATCGGCGAGCGTCTGGGTGTGAACCCGGCGTCCGTGGAGGCCGGGGCGATCGGTGAGCACGGCACCTCCGAGGTGCTGCTCTGGTCGTCCGCGACGGTCGCCGGTCTGTCGGTCGAGGAGGCATGCCGGCAATGCGGCGAACCCTTCGCTGAAACGCGTGAGCGAGTCGAACGCGATGTCAGGTACGCGAACATCGCGATCATCGAGGGCAACAACGCGAGCCAGTACGGCATCGGGATCGTGTGCGCGCGGTTGACGGAGGCCGTCCTGCGGGACGAGCGGACGATCTTCCCGGTTGCCGCGTACCAGGAGGCGTACGGTGTCACACTGTCACTGCCCAGCGTCGTCGGACGGGGTGGGGTGATTCGCGTCCTGGAGCCCCCGATGTCGCCGGAGGAGCGACAGGCCCTCGAGCAGAGCGCGGAGCGGCTCAGGACCGCGGCGGACCGGCTGCACATACCCACCACGTGACGTCGAGGCCAGCGCCGGCGTCATCAGCCAATTCGGATCATTCGTCTGAGCAGCCTTCCACAACTGCTGTCCGTACCCGGCGGTAGCCATGGCGTGTTGTGCGAGCCGAGAAGGTTCTGAAGGTAGCCTGCCGGCCGTCGCCGGGTCAACCGTGCTCCGCCCCCCACGGGGCGCCACGGCAGCACGCCACGATCTCGCGGCCAGGAACAGGCGTGCCTCTGCCCGGCGGAATGCCGGTCACTGCCTCGCGCCGACCCCGATCGGGAGCCTCGCCTCGCCATCGGGAAGTCACGAGTGCAACCCGGAGTCCCATTACGGACAGGACTTTTGGGACAGTGCTTAGCGCCACCACGGGATTCGGGCGGCATCGACGGCGGCGCGCACGGACGGCTCGAGATCGGTTTCCTGCCAGGCCAGGTTCTGCGCCCATTCCCTGGCGATCACCGCGGCGAACGCGCCGCCGGCGCCGGCCTCGTCGTTGTCCCACCGGGTCAGGCAGCCGAGCGCGGCCGCGCGCAGGGCCTCCGCCGAAACCGGCTCCTCCGTTCCGGACGCAGGTCGGCCCTGTTCGAGCTGGTCGGCCAGGCTGAGGAACCGCGCCAGCAGCGTCCGCGCCTGGATCCGAAGCGCCGCCGCGCCGTCCGGGCACCCGCTGGCGCGGTACCTCGGGTCGGTCGCGACCACCGTCATGATGTCCGCGGCCAGCATTCCGTGGTTCCCCGCGGAGACCATGGTTGCGGCCGTCTGCGGCTCCAGGTGCTTCGCCGCTCGTTCCGAGATCAGCAGGTCCAGGGCCTCGACGGCACGGTCGCCAGCCCGCTCGGCCTCGCCCCGGAGCGGGTCGACGTCACCACCGGCATCGAAGCCGAGCACCCGGTCGAACGCCCGCTCGAGGTAGGCGGCGGTGGCGCGATAGAAGCTCGAGACCGACCGGACCAGCGCCCGGCGAGCGCCTCGGGGCCAGAGGAGGACTCCCGCGACGACGCTGACGCCGGCGCCCACCACGACATCCTCGATCCGTACCAGGCCCACCTGCCAGCCCGCCGGGGAGAGGATGTTGAAGGTGACGATCAGGTTCACGGTGAACGCGGCCTGGCTCACCAGGAACCCCAGGGTGGTCACCGCATAGGCCGCAACGAAGGCGCCGAACGGCAGCGCCACCCACCACAGCAGCGGGTGGTTGCCAGCCAGCACGGCGAAGAGCCCGCCCACGGCGAAGCCGATCGCGTTGCCGGCGAGTGCCTGGATGGTGGTGCGGCCGGTGCCAAGCGCGCTGGTCCGCAGCACCTGCAGCGTCCCCAGCACGGCCCAGTAGCCGTGGCTCAAGTCCAGAGACCGCACCAGCACCACCGACAGCGCCAGGCCGATCGCCAGGCGGAGGCTGTTCTGGAGAACCGGTGATCGCGGCTGCAGATGGGTGCGGATGGTCCGCGCGACCCCGGCGACTCCGCCCGCACCCGCGCGGGGCCGGATCGCGGCCGGCGGCGCAACGGCCGCCTCGGGCCCTCGTCCCGCCGCGATCACGGCGTTCTCGCCCAGCCCGATCGTGAGGTGGGCGATGACGCGCAGCGTGTGGTCGGCGTCGATTCCGTCGAGCACCTCCCCGGCGGGGCGGCCCGCAGTCAGCTCCTCAGCCGCCCAACGATCCAGAGCCGCGCGGTGGGCGCTCCTGGCCTGGACCACGGCGCTCAGGTCGGGCAGGGCTCCACCGGTCAGAACCGCGGCACTCGCCCGCAGCGCGTCGAGCACCGACGCCTCGAGCCGGTCGCCCTCGTCGATACAGGGCCGAGTCGTCGCCTGCGGCGCCTGGAAGGGCCTCTCGGCGAAGTTGGCCATCTGCTCCAGCTCGGAGGACAGCTCGAAGTAGGCGCGATCCCTCCTGGTGAGCCCAGCGGGCCGCCTGGCCCCGGCGGCGTATTCCTGGCGGGCGGCTCGGACGGCCCTGCGCGCCTCGTCGAGGGCCTGGGCGAGGCCGGAGCGGTGGCGCAGTCGGTGGACCACCTCCGCGACCGCGAGAATCGCCTCGCCGCTGAGGTTCGGCAGGCCGGCGCGCTTGGGACGCGGCCAGAGGAAGGCCGCGGCGATGGTCGCGAGGACGCCGGCCAGCATCCATCCGCCGACCCGGGCGGGGGTGGCGGAGGCCGGCGTGGGCAGGGCCACCGCGATCACGAAGGCCAGGAGCAGGCCCTTCTGCGCGGGGTCGACGTAGCCGCCGAACACGCTGAAGAAGGCAAGCGCAAAGCCGACGACGAGCGTCACGGCGGCGGCGGTGACGGTGGTCGCGGATGCCAGGGTCCCGAGCGCAACAACCGCCGCGCCGGCGACCATCGCTCCGAGGTATGCGAGCCACCGCTCCCGGGGGGCGCCGCCGAAGTCGGCCATGCTCAGCAGGGCGATGCAGCCGAAGACGATGAAGAGCAGCGCCTGCGGGTCGCCGATGACGAACTTGCCGAACAGGAGACCCAGAGGCAGGACGAGCGCGACACGGGCCCCCCGGCGCAGGGCGACGAGACCAGGGTCCAGCCGCCGGCCGAACGGCCACAGCGGGCGCCACGGCGGCGCCCGGCCGGTCAAACGCTCACAGTCGCGCCAGGCTCGCATGACCCGGTCGTTCAATTCTCATCCAC
>DASYBH010000041.1:0-2966 GCA_036500885.1 Candidatus Dormiibacterota bacterium | reverse complement strand
GGCCTCATCCCGGCCGAAGCGCATGTGAAACAACTCAGCGCTTCAACCTCTTCCCCGCGGCGAGGGATTCCAAACGGCACTCCCCCCTTCATCTGCCGGGGGGTCAGGGGGGGCAAGTCGTCTTCCTTGCTGGGCGCGCCGCCCGACCCGACCGCCCGCCTGACCGCCTGGCCGCCGGCGCGGTGCCGGCGGCCGGCGGCAGAGCAGCAGCGCGATTTGCCCGGTTAGCTGGTCAGCTCGCGGGCGGGCGCCGGCGCGGCGGCCGGCGCCCGGTTGACGGCGACGTGGATCACCCGGCACCGCGGGAAGTTGCGGCGGACGCGACTGATCACGTCCATCCGCAGCCAGCGCGACATCCCGGCCGGCAGCGTCGACACCACGACCGCCGCGAATTGCTGCCCCGCGTGCAGCTCGTCGGCGATGGCCGCCATGGGATCCTGGTCGGCGTGGCGCGCATCGACGATGCGCAGGCCCTCCTCCTCCATTCGGGCTCGCGCCTCCGCGGCGTGGCGCCGGGCCAGGTCCACGGTCTCGCCCTCCTCCCACACGAGGAGGCTGACGACCGGCGTGGCGGGCACCAGCAGCACGAACTCCGCCAGCGCGTCCTTGCGCGCCAGCTCGACCGCGGCCGTCAGCAGCTCGTCGCTCTGAGCCGTCTGGTGCGCCACCAACAGATACCGTGCCATCGCGTCCCCCCTCCTTTGTTCGACGGCGTCCGCCCCTCCCCCCCTCATCTGCCGGGGAGTCAGGGGGGGAAGTCGTCTTCTACTGGACGGTCAACGTTCCCTGCATCCCCAATGACCGGTGGGCGTTCACCGCACACCACATGGTGTACTGACCGGGCTTCAACGTGATGGTGAAGCTGGCGGTCTGGCCTGCGACGACCACAGTGGAGCCCCCCACCTCGGTTCCGTCCGCCGTGGCCGCGACATGCAGGTCGTGCGGAAACTGGCCGAGGTTCTGGATCTTGAAGGTGTAGGTGCCCGCCTTCAACGTCAGCTCTGACGGCGCCATCGTGTATTCGGTCTCTTTGAACTGGACTACCAGTGACTTCGAGGTTGACGATGTGGACCCGCCCGTTCCGGCGCCGACGTTCTCACTGGTGGATCCCCCACCACAGGCGAACACCATGGTCAGAGCGAGCGCGCCGATGAGCAGCTGTCGAGTCATCCGTTTCCTCCCCAGGACGTGCGCCGGTCGTCTCGTGGAGAGCGCCGCACGTGTCGAACTTCCTCCCCACCCGTGCTCCTACTGTACGTGCATAGTGAGTGCCGCTGTGTGGAGCTGGCCCGCGACCTGGAACTCGACGAATGCACGGTAGTCGCCGGCCCCGGGGAACTCAGCGTGGAAGGTGAGGTCCGGCCCGCCGCGGAACGTGTTGATGGGCGGCCAGCCCTCACGACCCGCGCCCGCGTACTCGAGCGGGTGCGCGTGACCGTAGAGATCGTTCAAGGGATCGAAGGACGTGAAGTGCGCGTACACGGCCAGGTAGGGCTCCAGGTTGTTGACCGGCGACCCGTCCACCTTGGTGAGGCGAGCAGGCAGCAGCATCACCGTCCACGGCTTGGGCTGCTTCATGAACGTGATGCGGTAGCCGTCGGCCTCACCGCTCGCGGACGGCGCCGGCATCACCGGCGAGAGCTGGTAGGGTCCGGGCACGGTGAGCGGCCGGCGCAGCACGAAGTGACGGGGCAGACCCTGCCCATCCTTGAGCAGGAAGTCCACGTACAGCTGATACGGCCCCGCGGCGCCGAGCGGCAGGTGCACCGACCACGTGCCGTCCGGGGCCATCGTGGGATGCACATGCGCGAAGTTCGTCATGTCCGCACGGATCGCGAGGAAGTGCAGGAGCTTGGTCTGGTCCCACAGGAAGTCCGTCTGGGCGTTGCCGTCGGGACGCAGGATGCGGAACTGGTACTCCTGGTCGGCGGGCAGCGTGGCCAGCGCCGAATCGAACGTGTAGCCCTGCACCGTTTCCGACTGGCCGATGGTGGCTGGAGTGGCCTCGTGCAGGACGGGCGCTGACGGCCTGGGTGCTCCGGGACCCTGCGCCGACGCGCTGGGCGCGACGCTGGAACAGGCGCCGACCAGCAGCGGCAGGGCGGCGAGCGCGACCAGAGCGCGCCGTCCGATGGGTGCGCGAAGTCGGAGGAACGTACCTGACACGCGGTTCAGCCTACGAAGCGTCAGTTCGGCGGCAAACCGTGCCAGCCTGCCTCGCCTCCGCGTGCCAGCATCGTGGGCCGGTGGTGTGCCAGCCTCTACGTGTTAAGTAGACCGGGTAAAAGGCTTTACACAGCGGGGGCCCCGCCGGCCGCGGGGCGACCGCGTCGCAGCGATGCGGGGGACCGGGGCCGCGCGCCGCGGCGCCGACCCCGGTCCGGAGGGGGAGTCGCCTACGCGGTTGGCGAGGGGGCGGGCTTCGCCGCGCCGGCCTGGCTCCAGTTCGGAATCGTCGTCGCGAGCCGCTGGAGCGCCCGCTGCTCCTGCGTGGAGGTGAGCGTGCCGGCCGCCACCTCCTGGTCCATGAGCGGCTTCAGCGCCTGCTGGAGCTGGGTCCGGAACTGGTCCTGAGAGAGCCCCTTGTCCGCGGCCAGCTGCTGGACCGTCTTGCCCGCCCTGAGATCGGCGGTCAGCTGCTTCGCGGTGATGCCGAGGACCTGGGCCTCGGCCTGGATGATCGCGCGGCGCGCCGCCTGAGCGGCGGCGTTCCTGGCGGCGCCGGAAGGCGACGGGCTCGGTGACGCGGTGGCGACCACGGGAGGAGTGGTGGTGGTGGCGCCGGCGGTGGCGGTGCCACCACCAAGATGCGTGGCGGCGGCGGCGCCGCCGCCCAGCAGGGCCAGCGCCGCGATCGAGCCGGCCCCCACCCTGGCGGCAAGGGGGATGTTGGCGAGGTTCATGCCCTCACTCTGAGCGACCGTTGCAAACGGCCGGGAAGGCCGCGGTCACGAGTGTGTAAGAAG
>DASYBH010000040.1:0-11684 GCA_036500885.1 Candidatus Dormiibacterota bacterium | reverse complement strand
CGTCACGCTCGCCCTCGCCCACGGGGACGCCATCGCCCTCGCCTGCGGAGACGCCATCGCCCTCGCCTGCGGAGACGCCATCGCCCTCGCCCGCGGAGGCGCCATCGCCCTCGCCCGCGGAGGCGCCATCGCCCTCGCCCGCGGAGAGGCCAGCCCCCAGCCCGCGGGCGTCGCGGGCCGGTCGTCAGCTGCCGCCGTAGCTGCCGTTGGTGTGCTGCAGCCAGACGCGGGCCACGACGGCCGCCACCACCACGATCAGCCCGAAGACGATCCAGCGGACCAGCGGCCGGTGCTGCGACGTGTAGCTGATGGTGTGAAAGCCGAACCGCCAGGCGCCGAACTGGAACCAGCAGGCGGCGGCGGCGACGGTGACGAGCACCGCCAGGAGCAACCAGGCGGTGCTCAGCTCCCGAGGCGTGGGCCAATCCGGGCCGGGGTACCAGGGCAGGAACCTGATGAGCTGGTTGACAACCCTCACGACTCCAGCAGAAGACGGAACACGGGCGGAGTCCATGGGGCTCATCCCGGTCCGGGCCGGGAACAGTCCCGACATCGGCGCCGGAGTTCCCGGGCGAGCGGAGCCGCCTTGTCAGCGGCCCGGGTCGCGGAGGAGCTCCCGCGTCCGGGTCACGACCTGACGGTGGCTGATCATCTGAGCCGGATGCAGCACGAAGTCACGAAGGACACGAAGAGGGGATCTGGGGATCGGCTAGAGCGCTGAGGCTGACCTCCCCAGGCCCTTCGTGCGTCTTCGTGCTCTTCGTGACTTTGTGCTGCAACTCATTCAGCTAGTCGACCGCCCGGACGTTCACCGCCTTTCACGCTCGCCCCTGCGCGTCAGTGGTGGCCGCAGACGGCGAACACGAGCACCAGGATCAGCACGATCGCCACGATCAGGCCGAGGCCCAGCAGGCCGATGCCGGCGTAGGCGGCGGTGCGGGTGATCGACTGCTCCGGGATCGGCTCGTCGACCGACATCGGCGGGCCCTCCACCAGCGGCCGGCCCCGGCCGGGCTCCAGGTCGTCCGCCGGGCGCCGCTCGGCCGGGGGCTGCTGTTGCGGCTGGTTGGCGGGCGGCGGAGGCGCCGGCGACCAACCCGCCGGCGTGGGGGGCTGGCCCTGCGGAGGCTCGAGCCTCAGGTCGTCATCCTGCGTATTCATCTTCCTGTTCGATCCTCGATAGCACCCAATCGAAGCGGCCGCTGGTCACGGCGGCGCGGCAGTACCGGCACTCGCCGACCTGGTTGATCTCGAGCGGAGCGCCGCAGTTGGGGCAAACCTTGTCCAGGATGCTGCGCCCAGTCGTCTGGACGCCCACAGAGCGCTGGAACGTCCAGTACTCGACGAACTGGGACGGCGACTTGGTGCCGAAGATCATGCGCCCGTTCTTCTCCTCGACCTCGTAGTCCGCGCATGTCGCCGCGAGCCGCACAGTCACGTCGTCGAACGCCTTGCCGTGCACGACCTTGACCACGTCGAGCCCGTCGAGGCGCAGGCCGTCCAGCACGTTCCTCTTGTGCAGTTCGATGAGCTGCTGCACCTGGCTGCTCCAGCCGAGGTACAGTCCCGGGCTCATGAACGGCCGGCTGGCGGTCAGGTCGCGCTCCTGCCACGCCTGCTCCAGCGCGAAGAAGGCCTGCTGCGCCCGGCCCCGGAATGCCTCGGGGTCGAACTGCGGATCCTCCGCCTGGATCGTGGCCATGCCGCTCCGCGGGTCCAGCTCCGCCGCCCCGAAGGCGGCAGCCGTCGACGCGCCGCGGAACCAGTCCTGGTCGATGCGGCTCACCACCCAGTCGTACCTGCCGCTGGTGATGTCGGCCTTGCAGTAGTCGCAGACCCCGTCGTCGTTTAGCTTCAGCAGCGCGCCGCAGTTGGGGCACTTGGACGCGGTCGCGCCTCCGGAGACGACCGTCTTCGCACCGGCCGAGCGCTGGAACGTCCACAGCTCGCCCAGGCGCCTGTCCTCGGTCGTGCCGGACACCAGCCGGCCGGTGCCCTCGTCCACCGTGTGCGGCGCGGCGACGTAGTCGAGGTGCACCTGGATGACGTCGCCGGTCTCGGTGTGGCTGACGAACGGCACCTGCATGCCCCGCACGTTGAGGTTCTCGAGCACGGGCCGCTGGTGGGCGGCGACCAGCCCCTCGACCTGCTGGCGCCAGCTCGCCCACAGCTCCGGCGTCATGAAGGCGCGGCCGGCGTGGACGTTGCGGTCCTGGTAGGCGCGGTCCACCAGCAGGAACGCCATCTCGGCGCGCTGCAGGAAGGTCTCGGGCTCGAAGTCGGGGTCGTCCCGCTTGATCGCGGCCACCGCGGCCAGGACCGCCGGGTCGGGCCCGGTGTTCGCGGGCCAGGGCTCGACGGGCGCCGTGTCCGCATCCGTGTCGACCCGGCTGCCGCGCCTGGCGAGATACAGGATCACGGCGATCACCAGCAGCACGATGACGACGAGCACGAGTATCCCGAGGAGGCTGAACCCGCCGCCGCCGACGAAGCCGGCTCCGCCGCCACCGATCCCACCGCCGCCGATGCCCCCGCCGCCGCTCACATGACCGCCGCCGCCGCTGCTCGCGTGGCCACCGCCGCCGCTGCTGCCACCGTGGCTGCCGCCCCCGCCGCGGGCGAGAGCGGTCGTCGGCAGCCCGAGGAGGCCGGCAACGACGAGCGCCAGCATCAGGCCCCAGCGCAGGGCCCTCCGCCACCGTCCGCGCAGGGAGCCGCCGATCCCGTCTCTGGACATCGACTCGCCGATCAGGTGGCGGCCGGTGGCGCCTGCAGGTTCGTGCCGCAGTTGGGGCAGAACCTGGTACCGGCCGGGCTCTGGGTGCCGCACTTCGCGCAGGTGACCGCTGCCGGCGCCTGCAGCGATTGGCCGCAGTTGGAGCAGAACTTGGCGGTCGCCGCGTTGCGCGTACCGCAGCTGGCGCACGTCACCAGAGCTCCGGCCGGGGCGGGCGCCGCCGCCAGTGCCTGCCCGCAGCTGGCGCAGAACCTGGCGTTCTCGGCGTTCAGCGTGCCGCAGTTGCCGCAGCGGACCTGCACCTGGCTCCCGGCGGCGACGGTCTGGCCGGCGCCGGCGACCGTCTGGCCGAGGCCGAGGCCGATCCCCAGGATGGCCGGGTTGCCGGCTCCGCCGCCCTGGGCCGCACCCTCGCCGACGCCCTGGAGCGCCTGGCCGACGCTGTACTGCTGGTAGCCGCCGGCCAGCTTCGTGTACTGGACGTCGCGGCGGTAGCGCTTGAGGGCCTCCTCGTCGTCCTCCTTGATGGAGATGGTGAAGTTGCCGAGCCGGACGATCTGGAGGCCGTAGCTGCCGACGTAGTCCTGGACCCGCTGCAGGGTCGCCTGCTCGATGTCGTACGTGTGCGCGGCGATGCCGAGGATGGGCCAGTTCTGGGAGACGATGTGGCTGGTCACGTCCGTCCGGAGCACCTTGAGGAGCTGCTCGCGCATCCAGTCGGTGACCTGGTCGTTGGTCTGGATGTTCTGGGTCCCGACCAGGTTGAGGATCAGCGACTGCGGCTCCACCACCCTGAGCGAGTACTCGCCGAAGACCCGCAGGCCCACGGCCAGGCTGGTCTCCGGGTCGACCACGTTGTCGATGACGCCGCCGAAGGGCAGGTTGGGGAACTCGCGCGTCGAGATGAAGTAGATCTCGGTCTTGAACAGGTTGCCGCCGGTGGCCGCGTCGACCAGCATCCCGAGGAACGGGATCTCGGAGCTGTCGAGCGTGCACCGGCCGGGGTTGATGGTGCCCTGGACGCGGCCGTCGCGGAAGAAGACGGCGAGCTCGTCCTGCTGGACGGTGAGCTGCGTCATCTTGCGAATGTTCGAATCGGGCCACTTGTAGAGGATCTGGCCCTTGGCCTGATCGGGCCGCGCGATGAACTCGCGCCGCATCTCACCGAAGATTCCCATCGCTGTTTGTCGCACTCCCTGGTTGGTGATGTTGGGGACGTCGTGAACGGTAACGCCCCGCCCCTCCCGGCTGGTCGCCGGCCTGAGCCCCAAGTCACGTATCTTCCCGATCCCGAGTCAATCGAAGCGTACCGCCGCCGCCGGCCAGGGAACCGGCGGGGACGGATCGCCTGTCAGGCGACGTAGCGCTCGACGGTCAGCCAGCGCAGGCCGGCGTACAGCGCGGTGCAGCCGACGATCAGCATGAGGATGCCGAGCACCACGAACCGGGCCAGGCCGGGCACGAAGACGATGCACAGGCCGGTCAGGAACAGCGGCGGGACCGCGAGCATCCCGCCCTGGAACGTGGCGGTCCGCTGGTCGCGGGCGACCAGGGCCAGCAGGAGGCTGATGCCGGCCGAGGCCACCAGCGTCGAGAGCAGGAGGAAGAGTCCCCCGAGCACGTAGGCCACCTCGACCTCGGTCAGCGACAGGATGACGACCGCGTCCACCAGGTACATCGGCACGATCGTGGCCACCGCCGTCGCCAGGTTGGCGGCCAGCTTCGCGGTGAGGATGTCGCCGATCACCACCGGCAGCGCCATCAGCAGCTCGAGCGACCGGCGTTCGCGCTCCACGATCAACGTGTGCGTGGCCGACAGGATCGGCGTCAGCAGGGCCGCCAGCACGAACAGGAAGGGCAGCGTGACGTACAGGAAGTACCCCTGCCCGTTGTGGACCGCCTCGAGGCCGGGCAGCGACGCGGCCAGGCCGGGGACGGCGAGGTTGCGGTAGGGCGGCGTGTCGCTGGCCAGCAGCGCCAGCACCGGCGCCAGCACGACCAGCACGGCCGGCATGAACAGGCTGCTGAGCATCGCGGCCGTGTTCCGCGTGAGCTGGCGAACCTCCTTCCAGAAGAGGAGCCGCACCTCCTCCGCGATCACTGGTACGCCTCCCGCAGGATGCCCTCGAGCGACGGGCGGACTGGCGCGCATTCGTACACGTCGAGGCCGGCCTCCAGCAGCCGGCGCAGCAGCGAGGCGCCGTCCTGCTGCGGATCGCTCATGGAGACCAGGACGGCGCCGTCGTCCGTCTCGTCCGTCTCGACCTGGAGGCCGAGCTCCGCCAGCTCGGCCAGCAACCGGTCGGCGCCCTGGCGAGCCGCCACGCGTAGGCGGGGCCGCGACCGCCGCCGCAGCTCGTCCCAGGTGCCCTGCGTCGCCACCTGGCCGCCGCGCAGGCTGATCACCTCGTCGCACAGCGTCTCCGCCTCGTGCTCGTCCTGCGTGCAGAGGAGGGTGGTGCGGCCGCGCATCGCCTCGCGCAGGTAGTGCTGCAGGTCGTGGGCGGCGACCGGGTCGAGGCCGGCGGTGGGCTCGTCCAGGATCAGCACGTCTGGGTCGGCGACCAGCGCGGCGGCCAGCGCCAGCCGGCGCTGGAAGTTGGTCGACAGGTACGTCATGCGCGTCTGGAGGTACTCGCCGAGGTCGAGAGCCTCCACCGCCCTGTCGGGCCGGGCGTCGTACAGGCGGGCGGCCAGCGCCATGTACTCGCCGGCCAGGAGGTCCGGGTACATGCCCGGGTTCTGCGGCAGGATGCCGAGCCGTACGCGCACGTCGCGATACCCCGGGCCGCCGACCGGGACGCCCAGCAGCATGACGGACCCTCCGGTCGGCCTCAGCGCCGCCTGCAGCAGGCGGACCGCTGTCGTCTTGCCGGAACCGGCGGCGCCCAGCAGGCACGCATGCGCCCCCTCGGCGACGTGCAGCGTGGCGTCCGCGAGGCCGAGGGTTCCGTCCGGGAACCGCTTGGTGACCGACCGAAAGGCGATCGCGGTGGCCATCGAGAACAGAAGGGTACGCGGAGGGACCCGCGGCGCCGCCTCAGGCTGCCTGACACCCGGACGACAAATGTCTGCCAACTTCTTGATCGACCCTCTACGATGGCAGGCAGTGGGGCCTAGGTGGCCTGGGGAACGAGGAGAGGGAGGTGCCGCGATGGCCGGACGACCCGACGATGGTTTCGATCCCGAGCGCAGGCTCTGGACGCCATGGAGCCGCAGGAAGTTCCTGAGCGCCGCGGGGCTCGCCGCGGCAGGGCTGGCCGCCGGCCCCCTCATCGAGGCGTGCGGTGGTGGCGAGAGCACGGTCGCGACTCCCTCGCCCACCGAGCCGAAGGCTCGACAGGGTGCGTCGATTCGGTTGCTGCAGTGGGTCCACTTCGTGCCGGCGGCCGACAACGAGTTCGTCCGCCAGGTCAACGAGTTCGGCGACAAGTTCGGCGTCAAGGTGCAGGTGGAGCGCATCACGGCGGACCAGCTGCAGACCAAGACGGCGGCGGCGGTGACGGCGGGCACCGGGGCGGACATCATCCAGATGCAGTACGGCTGGCCGCACCTCTACACGCAGGCGTGCGAGGACGTCACCAACGAGGTCAACCTGCTGAAGCAGAGGCTCGGCGCGGTCGCGACCGTCAACGACGCGTTCTCGAAGGTGGACGGCGTCTACCGGGCAGTCCCGTACACCGTCGTGCCCAACGCCTGGAGCTTTCGGACCGACTACTTCCAGAAGGCCGGCCTCACGGGTTTCCCGAAGACCTGGGACGAGCTCACGCAGGCCGCCGCCAAGCTCAAGGCGGCCGGCGTGCCGCCGATCTCCCAGACCGACGGCCACGCCTACGGCGACTCCCTCACGATGTGGAACCCGGTGCTGTGGAGCTACGGCGGCAGGGAGGTCAACGCCGACGGCAAGACGGTCACCATCAACTCGAAGGAGACGCGGGCCGCCATCGCGTGGGCGCAGGGCGCGGTCAAGGCCGGGCTGGTGGTGCACCCCGAGTGGCTGGACCCCGACAACAACCAGGCCTATCACGCTGACCGCATCAGCGCCACGCTGAACGGCGCCAGCATCTACATCCGCGAGAAGAACGAGTTCCACCACTTCGACAAGGTGACCGACAACGCGGTCGTGCCCGCCGGCCCCAAGGGGCTCTTCACCATGAACCTGATCTTCAACCACGCGGTGATGAAGTACTCTCCCGAGAAGGAGACCGCGAAGGCGCTGCTGCTGTACCTGATGGACAAGGCCAACTACCTCAAGTACACGGCGGTCGCGTCGGGCTACAACGCGGGGCCGTTCGCCGCCTTCGACAACGACCCGGTGTTCTTCGCGCCGGACGCCGATCCCAAGATGAAGCCGTTCCAGCAGGTCGTGCAGCCGGGCAAGTGGCCTGGCTGGCCCGCGCCTCCGAGCAAGCAGACGGCCCAGGCCCAGACGCAGTTCATCGTCGCCGACATGTTCGCGAAGTCGCTCCAGGACAACGGCAACGGCGACGTCGAGAGCGCCGTCAAGGAGGCCGAGTCGCGGCTGCAGGCCATCTTCGCGCGGCCGGCCTGAGGAAACCCGATGGCAATCCTGACGGAGCGCGCGAGCCCTGGCATTCGGCCCCGGCGACCGTACCAGCGCCTGCTGAACAGCGAGCAGGGCCTCGGCTACCTGCTGCTGGTGCCGACCGTGCTGATCCTGGTCGTCTTCCTCGCCTACCCGTTCGTGTTCGGGCTGTGGCTGTCGCTCAGCAGCGCGGAACTGACGGACGCCGGCCGCTTCATCGGTCTCGGCAACTTCAAGTTCGAGTTCACGATCGACCGGCCGTTCATCCAGGCGCTGACGAACACGTTTCTCTACACGGGCGTGACGACGGTCTTCAAGCTCAGCCTGGGCATGGGGATGGCGCTGCTGCTCAACCAGAGCTTCCCCTTCCAGCGCTTCGTCAGGGCGGCGGCGCTGCTGCCGTGGATCATCCCGACGGTGCTGTCCACCCTGGCCTGGAAGTGGATGTTCGACCCCACGTTCAGCGTCGTCAACTGGGCCGCCGTGCACCTGCACCTGGTCAGCTATCCGGGGCCGAACTGGTTCGGCAGCACGACCACCGCCCTGGCCGCGCTGATGATCGTGAACACCTGGCGCGGCTTCCCGTTCTTCGGGGTGTCCATCCTGGCGGGGCTGCAGACCATCCCGGTCGACCTGTACGAGGCGGCGAGGGTGGACGGCGCGAGCCGCTGGAACCAGTTCACCCACATCACGCTGCCGATGCTGCGGCCCGTCCTGCTGGTCGTGCTCCTGCTGAGCACGATCCTCACGTTCGCCGACTTCCAGGTGCCGTTCGTGCTGACCAACGGCGCGCCGTTCAACAGCACGCACGTGCTGGCCACCTGGGCGTACCAGTGGGGCGTTCCGGGCGGCGCGATCGGTCTGGGCGCCGCGATCTCGCTGGTGCTGTTCCCGCTGCTGGCCATCCTGGTCGCGGCCACGCTCGTGGCCGTCAGGAGGCCCGACTGATGGCGACCGCGGTCCGCGGGCGAGGCGACGTGCCGCTGATGGACCGGGCGATCGGGCGGTGGATCAGGGTCTACATCCCGATCCTGGTCCTGCTGTTCATCACGCTGTTCCCCTTCTACTGGATGGTGGTCACCACGTTCAAGTCGCCGTCCGAGCTGTTCGACTTCAACCAGAGCCCGCTGTTCGTGCGGCAGCCGACACTGGAGCACTGGAAGGAGCTGTTCCTCCACACCAACTTCCCGCGCTGGACGCTCAACACGACGATCGTGGCGATCGCCTCCACGGCGATCTCACTCTTCTGCAGCATCCTGGCCGGCTACTCGCTGGCCAGGCTGCGGTACCGCGGCGCCGGCGCGATGGGCTGGGGCATCTTCGTCACCTACCTGGTGCCGCCGACGCTGCTGTTCCTGCCGCTGACGTTCGTGATCCGAAGCCTCCACCTCTTCAACAACCTGCTGTCGCTGATCCTCACGTACCCGACGTTCCTGATCCCGTTCTGCACGTGGCTGCTGATCGGCTACTTCAAGAGCATTCCCCGTGAGCTCGAGGAGTCGGCGATGGTGGACGGCGCCACTCGGCTGCAGGCCATGACCCGCGTGGTCATCCCGCTGGCGCTGCCGGGCATCCTGTCCGCCGGCATGTTCGCGTTCACCCTGAGCTGGAACGAGTTCCTGTACGCGCTGATCTTCCTGAACGACAGCGTGGCCAAGACCATCCCGGTCGGCGTGACGCAGGAGTTCATCCACGGCGACGACTTCTTCTGGGGACAGCTGATGGCCGGGGCCCTGATGGGCTCGGTGCCGGTGGCGCTGCTGTACTCGTTCTTCGTCGACCAGTTCGTGTCCGGCCTGACGGCGGGCGCCGTGAAGGGTTGACGCCGGGCCGCCAACTGCTCCCCGGCCCCTCGCGAGGTGGCTCGACCCTGCTCGGGCTGCTCCTCCTGGCGCCCGCCCTGGTGTTCGTCCTGGGCATCGTGGCGTACCCGCTGGCGCTGGCGGCCTGGTACAGCGTGTCCGATGCCCAGGTCGGGGAGGTGGGGCGGTTCGCCGGCCTGGCCAACTACCGCTACCTGGTCCAGCAGAGCACGTATCACGACGCTCTCCGCAACACGGCGGTCTACACGCTGGCGGGGACGCTGCTGAAGGCCGGGGTCGGACTCGCCACGGCCTGGGCGCTCCGGAGCCCGTTCCGGGGTCGCCGGCTGGTCTACGCGGCGCTGTTCCTGCCGTTCGTGTTCCCAACGGTGGTGGCGACGATCGCCTGGTACTACCTGTTCAGCAGCGTCCACGGCGGCCTCGACTACCTGCTGCTGAGCCTCCGCCTCGTCAGGACGCCGGTGCCGTTCCTCGGGACGGGTTGGTCGGCCATGGCGGGCCTGGTCACCGTCAACGTGTGGCACGGCAGCGCGCTGTTCGCCGTGCTGGTGCTCGCCGGGCTGCGGACGGTGCCGCGCGACGTCCTCGACGCGGCCAGGGTCGACGGCGCGCGCCTCCTGCGCCGGTTCCGGCACGTGGTGCTGCCGGCGCTGGCGCCGGCCCTCGCGCTGGGGGCGATGCTGTCGATCGCGGGGACCTTCGGCGACTTCGCGATCGTCCACCTGCTGACCGGCGGCGGTCCCGCTGACAGCACCGCGATCCTGAGCACGATGGCGTTCCAGACCGCGCTTCGCGACGGCGACCTGGGCGTCGCCTCCGCGGTCGCGCTCTCGATCCTGCCGCTGTACGCGGCCGGCCTCGCCTGCCTGCTCCTGCTGGTGCGACGGTGAGCCGCGCGGTGGGCCGCGCCCTCGTCCTGGCGCCGCTGCTGGTGTTCGCGCTGGCGCCGTTGCAGTGGATGGTGGTCGCGTCGCTGAAGCCGGGCGACGCCCAGCTGATCACGGGGAACCCGTGGTGGGCGGCCGCGCCCGACTGGCGGAACTACCGCGGGCTGCTCGACGCCGGCGGCCCCTTCCCGCACTGGCTGGCCAACACGCTGCTGGTGCTTGGCGCGACGCTGGCGATCAGCCTGGTGTCGAGCGTGCTGGCCGCCTTCGCGCTCGCCTACCTGCGGGTGCCGGCGCGGAGGAGCCTGCCGGTGGCGCTGTTCGCGACGTACCTGCTGCCGCAGGGCGTGCTGTTCCTGCCGCTCGTCGGGATGCTGAGCCGCGCGCACCTGCTCAACTCGCCGCTGGCTCTGGTGCTGACGTACCCGGGCCTGGTCATCCCGTTCGGCACATGGGTGCTGTGGTCGTTCTTCAGCCACCTGCCCAGGGACCTGGTCGACCTCGCCCTGGTGGAGGGCGCGAGCACGCGCGCGCTGCTGGTCCGGGTGCTGCTGCCGATGGCGCTGCCGGCCGTCGCCGCGATCGCGCTCTTCGGCGTGGCGATCGTGTTCAACGACTACCTGTACGCGTTCGCGTTCATCTCGGACGAGCGGAGCCAGACGATCGTGGGCGCCGTGGGCAGCACGAGCACGGACATCTCGGACGCGGGCGGCCTCTTCGCCGCGGCGCTGGCCGGAATCGCGCCGGTGGCGGTGGCGTGCGCCTTCTTCGCGGACGCCTACGCCCGGGGCATGGGCGCCGGCGTCATCGAGTGACGGACGCGCGCGGCCGGACGGCGAATGTGGAGCAGGAGAGCCGGAGCGCTTGTCCGGTGCTCCGGACAGATGGGCCCGCGTTTGCCAAAGGCGGTGAACGACCGGCCGGATCTCTAGCTGAATGAGTTGCAGCACGAAGCCACGAAGGACACAAAGACGCACGAAGGATTGGGGGGCTGGGGATCGGCTGGAGACGCCGAGGCTGACCTCCAATGCCCTTCGTGCGTCTTCGTGCACTTCGTGGCTTCGTGCTTCAGACCACTTCGGCCAGATCAACTGTCCGACGTCTGGAGATCGCGGATGGCGCTCGACACCGGATCGGCCACAATGACGCCCTGCTGTCGGGCCCACTCGGCGAGGTCACGCACCGAGTGGCAACGCGTTGGGGGGATGGGCACGTGGTGGGATTCGGGTCGGTCGGGTCGCGCGTGTTCGGGCGCCGCTGGCGCACCAGTCGTCGTCTCATCGGGATCGGTGGCCTGGCGATCCTGTCGTCGTCGCTGCTGGGGGCCGCTCCGCCGGCCGCCGGGCGGATCACCACTCCGAAGCCGTGGCAGCCGGCTGCCCTGCAGGTCACGCCGTCGGTCCCTGGCCGGGACGCTGGCGGGGCCCCGGCAGGCCGTCGGAATCTCGCGCAGGGGGTCCCGGCGAAGCCGTACGCGATCCCGAAGGTCTCCTGGCCGTCGGGCAGCGCGAGGACCGCCCTCGCCGCGGCGCCCTCGCGCGTGGGCGCGCTGCCGGTCACGCTCGCCTCGGCGGACGCGTCGGCCGGGGCCGCGAGCTCGGCGGCCGTCTCGTTCGCCTCCCGCGACGCCGCCGCGAAGGCCGGTGTCAGCGGGGTGCTGTTCACGGTCCAGCGAGGCGACGGCCTGAGCA
>DASYBH010000039.1:0-8093 GCA_036500885.1 Candidatus Dormiibacterota bacterium | reverse complement strand
GGGACGTGGAGTGCCGCAAGGACGCCGACGTCATCGACGAGACCCCTATGGCCTACAAGGAGATCGATGCGGTCATGGCGGCCCAGTCCGACCTCGTCGACATCGAGCACACCCTTCGCCAGGTCGTCTGCGTGAAGGGCTGACCTCGAAGCCCTTCGTGCGTCTTCGTGCACTTCGTGGCTTCGTGCTGCAGACCAGTTCGGAATGACTCGTCTCGTGGGTCGCGCGCCTACCGCGCTCTTGCCGCTGACTCCAGGTCGGCCTGGAACTCCGTGTTGAACCAGCGCAGGAACACCACCGCCGCGCCGATGAAGTAGCTGCTCTTGCCGAACAGCATCAGGATCGCGCCGGCCGTCGTCTGGTCGGTGACCGGGTCCAGGCCCGGCACGAGGCGCGGGACGTGCGTGTAGAACTCGTAGAACGGCGTCCGCGAGAACTGGAGCGCCAGCGCGACCGCGTCCTGCGGGAAGGTGCCGATGAAGAGGTACAGCAGCTGCGCCATCGGCGACATCCGCCAGCGGCAGTGCGCCGCGGTGGCGCCGATCACCGGCCACCAGAACAGCACCCCGCCCGCGATGAACGCAACGTGCTCCAGCACGTGCAGCGCATCCGAGTAGAGCGTCGCGTCGTACAGGACCGGGATGTGCCACCCGATCATCACGACGGCCGAGAGCACCTGCGCGGCCACCGGCTCCGTGACCGCGCGCACGCCGGGGACGCGCACCAGCACGCCCGCCATCTGGCGGTTCAGGCCGAGCAGGAGGAGCGGCGGCGCCACCACACCCAGCAGCACGTGCTGGAACATGTGGACGCTGTCCAGGTAGTGGTCGCTGATGACGTCGACCGGCGTCTCCAGCGCCAGCCAGATGCAGAGGAGGCCCAGGCCGAAGTAGAGCGTGGCGATCCGCGGCAGGTCGCGGTCGCGGGCCAGCCACGCGTGCCCGAACCAGAGCCCGAGCAGGCCCGCGTACACCGTGGGATCGAACGGCCAGACCATCGAACCCGAAGGCTACGCCGGTTCGCCGAGCCTCACCGCTCGCTCAGCCACGCCGGCGAGGGAGCGGACCGCCACCGCCCCCATCCCCATCCACCGGGAGGGTCACACCAGGTCAGATGTGACCCGGCGAACGGGTCCCGGTCGCCGGGAGCTTGGCCGGCGGCGGGGTGGGATCGGGGGTCCCGGTCCGGACCGCCCACGTTGGGACGGGGTACATCGCGCTCGCCGCGGACAGCTCCGCCGGCCACACCGTCTGCCGGTGGCCGGACTGGATCTGCTCGACCATCATCGGCTTGTAGACGTTCTGGCCGGTGGCGTTGAACTTGATGCGCCCGAAGAAGGTCATGACGTCGAGCCCGGCCAGCGCCTCGCGCACCCGATCGGGATCCAGGCTGCCGGCGGTCTCGATGGCCCGCGCGAGCGCGACCCCGGCCGCGGTGGCGTCGGCGACCTGGTAGTTGGGCTCGTCCTGCGTGCCGAACTTCCTGCGGTATGCGGCGACGTAGTCCGTGGAGCTGAGGTAGTAGTCCGGCTTGTACATGGCCTGCGCGGTCCACTGCGACCCGGTCACCACGTAGTCGGCGTCCTTGCCCAGGGTCTGCACGAAGTTGGGCATCGTCGGTCCGACCGAGTAGACGAACATCTTGGCCGAGAAGCGGAGGTCCTTGGCCGACTTGTTGACGGCCACCGCCTCGAGCAGGTGGCCCGAGTTCACGACGATGTCGGGGTTCTTGGCCTTGGCCTGGGCCACGAGAGCGGCCAGGTTCGTCGAACCGTTCGGGTACTGCTGGTTGAAGACGACCTGCATGCCCTTGAGGGCGGCGTAGTCGACGGCGCCCTTCGCCACCTCGACGGAGAAGCTGTCGTCGGCCGCCAGCATCGCGACCGTGCTGGGCTTGGGGTTGAGGTTGGCGGCGAGGTCGAAGACGACCTGCAGGTTCCTCTCGGCAGGCGTCTGCACACCGAAGACGTAGTGGTAGCCCTTGGAGAAGATGGACCGGGCCGAACCGTTGGCCGACAGGAGCGGGATCCTGTGCTTCTCGGCCACGGCCGCCACGGTCGCCGTGTTCGAGGCGCCGTAGGGGCCGAGGAGGAACTGGGCCTTGCCGCCGGTGATCATCTGCTCGGCCAGCTGCGCGTCGACGTCCGGCTTGCTCGCGTCGTCCTGGTAGTCGAGCTTGACGCGGTGCCTCACGCCGGCGACCTCGATGCCGCCCTTGACTCCGTTGACCCAGTCCAGCCAGAGGTCGTAGCCCTGCTTGGCCATCGCGCCCTCCTGGGACAGGTTGCCGGAGGCCGCCAGGGGAAGACCGATGACGATGTCCTCACCGAACCGCGGCGCGGGCGTGCTCGACATCGGGCCCATGCTGCAGCCCAGCATGGCCAGCGATGCGCACGATACGACGCACCTGCGCAATCTGCGCTGCATTACCGCTTCCCCCTGACTCGACGGGCCTGGGCCCGCACACACACCGCTTCCCTGAAACGCGAGAGTGCATTGTAGACGAGTCGGCCTACCCGGCTCACCCTCCCTCGTCGCCGGGCTTGTCAGAGGGAGGCGCCGCGATGAGCGTCGCGTGGACCAGGAGCCGGTCCTGGTAGGTGCCGTGCTGGCGATCCCACGAGCCGCTGCAGGTGATCAGCGACACGGACGGCGGTCCCGTGCGGACGAAGAGCTGCTCCATCCGCGCGTCGTAGCGCACCGTCGCCGTGGCGTCCACCTGGAAGCGCGCCTGCGAGCCGTCGGCGCGCAGGACGTCCACCTCGTCCCCCGCGCGGAGCTTGCCGAGCAGCCAGAAGACCGCCGGGCCGTTGGTCCAGTCGAGGTGCCCGTCGATCAACGCATCGCCGGCGTCGCCAGGAGCCGGGCCCTGGTTGAACCAGGCGACGTGGTCGGCCTGCGACGGCGCCGCCATCCGGCCCTGCGCATCCGTGCCGACCGCCTCCACCACGGCGCGCACCTGCAGGGCGGGGATGACGAGGGTGGCCGGAGGCGGCGCCGGCGCCAGCAGCGCGCGTGCCGCCGCGGTGGTCGGATCGCTCGGACCGGGGCTGGGCCTGACTCCGACCACCGCCGGGCCGGCGCTGTCGGCAGCCCGGACGGCGGCGGCCCGCGGATGCAGCCAGCCGGGCGCCATCAGAACGGCCGCACCGGCCACGCCGGCCACCGCCAGCGCTGAGGCAACACCGATCGCCGTCCTGGTCCCCACCGGCCGGTAGCCTAGCAGCCCAGGTACGGCCCAGGCTCGGCCTATGTCAATATTGTTTGACAGGCCGCTTGACTCTGGGAAGGCGGACGGCGTCTCCTAGCGCAGGAGGGTCAGGACGGCAGCACCGCGGCTGCCACATGGGGTAGGAGATTGGAAGCGAGAATCGTCGTGGACCGGGTGGGCCACGACTTCGGCCACAGGCCGGTGCTGGAGAACGTCGGCTTCGAGGTGGCGCCGCACGAGCTGCTGTGCGTCGTCGGCCCGTCGGGCTGCGGCAAGACGACGCTCCTGCGGATCATGGCCGGGCTCCTCGAGCCCGCGACCGGCGCCGTCCGCGTCGACGGCGACCTGGTCACCGGTCCGTCGCCCAGGAGCGCGATGGTCTTCCAGCACTTCGGCCTCTTCCCGTGGAAGTCCGTCAGGGCGAACATCGCCTACGGGCTCGCCAACCGCGGCCGCCGGGAGCCGGAGCGCGTCGAGTCCCTGCTGCGGACGATGGGCCTGCAGGACGTCGCCGACCGCTACCCGCGCCAGCTCTCGGGCGGCATGCGCCAGCGCGTCGGCCTGGCCAGGGCGCTCGCGGTGGAGCCGGAGGTGCTGCTGATGGACGAGCCGTTCGGCTCGCTCGACGCGATCACGCGCGAGCAGCTGCAGGAGGAGCTCCTGCGCATCTGGGAGCGGGACGCCCGCGTGACCGGCGTGTTCATCACCCACGACATCGACGAGGCGATCCTGCTCGGCGACCGGATCGTCGCGCTCCAGGCGAACCCGGGCCGGGTCGCCAGGGAGATCGAGGTGCCCATTCCGCGCCCGCGGACGACGCCGAGCGTGCGCGCCCATCCCGCGTACCCGGAGCTGCGCGGCGAGATCTGGCGCTCGCTGCGGGCCGCGCCGGAGCCCGTCGGATGAGCACGGTGAGCGCCGTTCCCACCGCCGCCGCGCCCCGTGCGCGGCGTAGAGGTCGCCGCAGGGGCTCGCTGATCGGGCTGAGGGTGCTGTCGGTGGCCGTTATCCTCCTCGGCTGGGAGTGGTACGGCCGGCACACCAACCCGCTGCTGTTCACCTACCCGACCGCCATCGCGCAGGCCGGCGTCAGGCTGGCCGGCAGCGGCGCGCTGTGGAAGGCGCTGGGCCAGAGCGTCAGCGTGCTCGGCTGGGGCCTGCTGATCTCGGTCGTGGCCGGGGTGGCGCTGGGGCTGGCCATCGGCCGCAGCCGCGTCGCGGAGGCGCTGCTGGAGGTCCCGATGGACGCGCTCTACGCGATGCCGATGGTCGCGCTGGTGCCCGTGATCGTGCTCTGGGTGGGCTTCGGGCCGGTGGCCAAGGTGGTGGTGGTCGTCCTGTTCTCGGTGTTCGCGATCCTGATCAACACCGCCAGGGGGGTGAAGCAGGTCGACCCGGAGCTGATCGAGGTCGCCCGCAGCTACCTGGCGCACGAGGTCGGGCTGTGGAAGGACGTCGTGCTGCCGTCCGCGCTGCCCTACGTCGTGACGGGGGTCCGCCTCGCGGTCGGACGGGCCCTGGTGGGCGTGGTGATCGCGGAGTTCTACACGTCGATCTCCGGTCTCGGGTACCTGATCGTGACGTACGCGAACACGTTCCAGACCGCGATGGTCTTCGTACCAGTGGTGATCCTGATGGCGCTGGGTGTGACGCTGACCTGGCTGCTGCAGCTGGTGGAGACACGGCTGACGCCGTGGCAAGCAACGGAGGGGAGATGAGCTTACGCACGTATGTCCTGGGCGTCGCCGCGGGCCTGCTGGTCGCCGCCTGCGGCGGCGCGGCCGCAACGCCGAACGCGTCGACCTCGAAGCAGACGATGGCGCCGGCCACGATCAAGGTGTCCCTGCCCGGCCTGAAACCCGCGTTCTCGCAGTCCGACATCGCCGTCGCCGAGGCGAACGGGTTCTTCAAGGAGCAGCAGCTCACCGTCACGACCCAGGGCCTGGCCTCGGGCGTCAAGACGGTGCAGTCCGTCGTGGCCGGCGACTCCGAGGTCGGGGCCTCCAGCATCGAGCCGGTGCTGGCAGCGGCCGGCCAGGGCGGGCTGACCGTGATCGGCTCCTACGCGGACCGCCTGCCGGTGGTCATGGAGACGCCCGACTCGGTGGCCAAGCCCGGCGACCTGAGGGGCAAGCCGCTCGGCATCCAGGACGTCGGTGCGTTCCGCGAGGTCATGACGAGGTTCGTCTACCAGGGCGCCGGTCTGACCAGGGACGACATCCAGTACGTCCCGGTCGCCGACACCGGGTACGTCAGCGCGCTCCTCACGCACAAGATCTCGTCGGCCATCCTGCAGGCGGAGCAGTCGGTCGACGCCGAGCAGCGCGACAGCACCCTGCACGTGCTGGCCGACCTGTCGAAGACGATGCCGGACTACTTCTACGGGACGTACTTCGTGAAGTCCGACTGGCTGCAGGCGCACCGCGACGTGGCGGTCCGTTTCCTGACCGCGATCACGAAGGCCCATCGCCTGATCTACAGCGACAGGGCGAAGGTCGTGCCCGTGATCGCCGACGCCACCGGCTTCTCGGCCGACGTCATCACGAAGGCGTACGACCGGCTGGTCGCCAGGGACGGCGTGTTCGCCGTGAACGAGGGCCTGGAGGCGAAGCGGCTGCAGTACACGGCCGGCCGGATGAAGGACGGCGGGCTCCTGCCGAACGGCGCCCCCGACCTGGCCAGGGTGGTGGACCGCGGTCCCATCCACGAGGCGGTGCAGAGCCTCGGCGTGATGAGGGGAGACCCCCGATGGCACTAGCGGTCGATGTCGCGTCGATCCCGCGCACCATGCGGTCGGCAGTGATCTTCGGGCCCGACGACCTCCGGGTCGTCGAGAAGCCGGTGCCGGCGCCGGGGCCCGGCGAGGTGCTGCTGCGGGTCGAGGCGGCATCGCTCTGCGGCACCGATCTCAAGATCCGGGCGGGGTCCTTCTTCCCCGCCCAGCCGCCGCCGGGCACGTTCACCCCCGGGCACGAGTACGCCGGCACGGTGGTCGCGCTGGGGCCGACGGTCGACGAGTTCGCCATCGGCGACCGGGTGGTCGTCGAGGCGCACCGCGGCTGCATGCGATGCGCGAACTGCGTGCGCGGGCGATACACCTCCTGCCTCAACTACGGCCGCGCGGACAAGGGCCACCGCGCCATGGGCATGTCGGTGGACGGCGGCTTCGCCGACTACGTGGTCAACCACGTGACCACGATGTACCGGCTGCCCGACATGGTCAGCTTCGAGGAGGCGGTGATGATCACCACCGCCGGCACCTCGATGTACGCGATCGACGAGATGGGCGGCCTCGTGGCCGGCGACGACGTGGCGGTGATCGGGCCGGGCCCCGTCGGGCTGACGGCCGTCCAGATCCTCAAGAGCCTGGGCGCGGCACGGGTGTTCCTGACCGGGACCCGCGCGTCGCGGCTGACGCTTGGCCGGGAGCTGGGCGCGGACGTCGTGGTCGACGTGCGCCAGCATGACCCCGTGGCGGCGGTGCGGGAGGCGACCGGGGGTCTGGGTGTGGACGCGGTGCTGGAGTGCTCGGGCGCCGGCGACGCGGTCGACCAGGCGATCCAGATGTGCAAGCCGGCTGGCCGGATCGTCCTGGTCGGCTACTTCCACGGCCCGGTCACGGCGGACCTGAACCGGGCGGTGAAGGCGGGGCTGACGCTGCACACCATCCGGGGCGAGGGCAATCGGGCGGTGGGCCGCTCGGTGGCGCTGGCCGAGCGCGGCCTGCTGCGGACGGCGCCGCTCATCACGCACCGCTTCCCGCTGGAGGCGATCGGAGAGGCGTTCGACACCTTCGCCGCCAGGCGCGACGAGGCGATCAAGGTAGTGCTGCAGATCGGCGCCAGCCGCTAGCCGAATGACTCCGAATTGGTCTGAGGGGGGAGGGGCCAGAACGCGCACTTCGCGCTTCAGACCAATTCCGGAATCATTCGTCTGGAGGCACTCGCCTGGCGGAGGCCCGGGTCGCCTCCTTTCGAAAGAGCTCCGCCAGGGCGACGGCGCTCGCGACTCCCGCGTTCAGGCTCTGCAGGCCGCGCCGGCCGCCGGGGATGCGTACGAGCGCGTCGCAGAACTCCTTCGTCCGCCGTCGCAGCCCCTCCCCCTCCGCGCCGATCACGAGCACCGACTTCCTGTCGAACTCCGTCTCGGCGAGCGTCTTCTCGCCCCGTTCGTCCAGGCCGTAGACCCAGAAGCCGTGGCCCTTGAGCGTCTCGAAGGTCCTCGCCAGGTTCGTGATGCGGAACAGCGTGACGAACTCCACACCGCCCACGGCCACGGTCGTGACCGTGGGGGACAGGTCGACAGAACGGTTCTTCAGCCAGATGACGGCGTCCACACCGAAGAATGCCGCATTGCGAATGATCGTTCCGAGGTTCTGCGGGTTGGACACCTGGTCGAGGGCGATGACCGTCGATGCGTCAGTGAGGATGCCCAGGTCGCTCTCGCTGTGCACCGCGGGCGGCTCGGCCACGATCATGACGCCCTGGTGCTTCTCGTCCTCCGTGAAGCCGCCCATTCGCATGAACGCGGAGCGGGGAAGGATCTCCGGGTTGATCCCGGCCTCTCGCGAGAGCTCGACGAACTCCTCGAGGTACCGTGCGGGCCCTTCGAGGAACACCAGACGGCGTATCGCGTGCGGTCGCGCGAGGAAGACCGCGCGCACGGCATGCTTGCCAGAGATGATCTCCGTGGTGGCCGGCCCCTTCCCGGCGTGCGACCTGGGCGCGGGTGAGAGCGCTCCCCTGCGCGGAGTCGAGCTCAGCCGACGCGCTCCATGTACTTGCCAGTCCGGGTGTCGACCTGGATGCGCTCGCCGGTGCTGACGAACAGCGGGACCTCCACCACCACGCCCGTCTCCAGGGTCGCCGGCTTCGAGCCGCCGG
>DASYBH010000038.1:0-4548 GCA_036500885.1 Candidatus Dormiibacterota bacterium | reverse complement strand
CTGGGCACGGCCTTCGCGATAGCCGGGATCAGCGTGCCGTCGGCCCGGATGTCGAGCAGCGGCGTCCACATCATCCCGATCACGGTGCTGCTGAACGTGTCACTGCTGAAGATCGTGTTGAAGGTGGTCGGGTCGGAGGTCGCTCCCTCCACGACGTGGCCGCCCTTCTTGGCGGCCTGCGTCTGGGCGGTCTGTCCGCTCCCGCACGCCTCGAGCAGCTCGACGCCGCCGGCCATGAACGCCGAGAGCGCGAGCGCGCCGCCCATGCCGCGCAGGAAATCCCTCCGCGACCATTCGTCCAGAAAGCGCTGGAAACGGTCGTAGCCGGGATCACGACTTGCGTCGTTCGTCCCCATCTGTCCCCCTCTCGCGTGTGATACGCCCTGACCTGTGTGATCGACGAGTTGAGGGGAGATTATGGGCCAGCCAAGCCCACACGTAAAGTATGAACCTCCACTAACCCTCCTGGTCAACGGCCTGGGCGACCCACACGAAGACGCCGAGGTAAGTGCGACCGCCACAGGCATCCCGGCCGCGTCGCGCCTCCATCCGCGAGGCCCCGCGATCTCGAGCGGGTTCGCGGGTGCGGCTCAGTCCGGGTGCAGGGCGGCCAGCTGCTCGGGGCTGTAGCCGGCCACCTCGGCCAGCACCGCGGCGGTGTGCTCGCCGAGCAGCGGTGGCGCCAACCGGACCGGCGACGAGAAGCCGTCCAGCTTCCACGGCGCGCCGACCTGGCTGATCCGCCCGGCGACCGGGTGGTCCACCTCCACCCGCATCTCGCGTTCCACGGCGACCTGGTCGGAGAACGCCTGCGCCAGGTCGAGGATCGGCCCGGCCGGGATGCCGGCCGCCTCCATCCGCGCCAGCCACTCGCCGGTCGTGCGCCTGGTCAGGCGGCGCTCGATCTCGATGGCCAGCTCGGTCCGCGCCCGCTGCCGCTCGGCGTTGCTCGCGAAGCGCGGATCGCTCGCCAGCTCCGGCGCCTGGAGCGCCTCGCAGAGGCGGCGGTACTGCTCGTCGGACCCGACCGCGAGGTTGAGGTGCCCGTCGCGGGTCGCGAAGGTGCCGTACGGCGCGACCGTCGGGTGGTGGTTGCCCTCCAGACCGGGCGGCTCGCCGGTCGCGAAGTAGCGACCGGCCTGGTAGGTCAGGAGCGCCAGGAGCGCGTCGTTCAGGGCCACGTCGATGTACCGGCCCACGCCGGTGCGCGTGCGCTCCAGCAGCGCGGCCATGATCGCGTGCGCCGCGAACATGCCGGCCACCATGTCGCCCACCGGCACGCCGACCTTCGTCGGCTGGCCCTGCGGCGCGCCGGTGATGCTCATCAGCCCTGACGTCCCCTGCGCGATCTGGTCGTAGCCCGCCAGCGTCGGACGGCCCTGGCCGAAGCCGCTGATCGAGGCGTAGACCAGCGCCGGCTTGCGCTCGTGCAGCACGTCCCAGCCCAGGCCCAGGCGGGCGGCCGTGCCGGGCCGGAAGTTCTCGACCAGCACGTCGCTGGCCAGCGCCAGGTCGATCGCCGCCTGCAGCGCGGCCTCCCTCTTCAGGTCCAGCACGACGCTGCGCTTGTTGCGGTTGACCGACATGAAGTACGTGGACTCGCCGTTCACGAAGGGCGGCCCCCAGCGGCGGGAGTGGTCGCCCTCGCCGGGCGGCTCCACCTTGATCACGTCGGCGCCCAGGTCCCCGAGCAGCATCGTGCAGAAGGGGCCGGCCAGCGCGTGCGTCAGATCCAGGACCCGGATGCCCGCGAGTGGCAGCGGTCCGGTCGCTCGAACGGATTCGTCCGCTGCTGGCTGACCCTCCCGGCTGGCGGCGTTCGTCTGTTCCGGCGTCACGATGCTCGTTAGCGTACCCTCTGCCCCCTCATGGGTAGGAATGGGAGAGTGGTCCTGGTCACCGGGACCAGCCGGGCTCGGGGCATCGGCGCCTCGATCGCGCAGCGGCTGGCGGACGACGGCTGGGACGTGGGGTTGACGTGGTGGCTGCCCGCCGACACGGGGATGCCATGGGCGGGCGAGCCCGAGGAGCCGCGCCGCCTGGTGGAGGCGCTGCGCAGGGCCGGAGCCCGCGTCGCGTGGCACGAGGCGGACCTGGCGGACCCGATGACGCCGGCGCGGATCTTCGACGCGATCGAGGACGATCTCGGGCTGGTGAGCGCGCTGGTCAACTCGCACGCCGTCAGCCGCCGGGGCACGGTCATGGACACCGCGGTCGAGGACTTCGACGAGCACATGGACGTCAACGCCCGAGCGACCCTGCTGCTGATCAGGGAGCTCGCCAACCGGCTGCCGGACGGCGCGCCGGGCCGCGTGGTCAGCCTGACCAGCGACGCGGTCCACGGCGAGGTGGCGTACGGCGCGAGCAAGGCGGCGCTGGAACGGATCACGGTCGCCGCCGCCAGGGAGCTGGGTCCCCGCAGCATCACCGTCAACGCGATCAACCCCGGGCCGGTCGACACCGGCTGGATGACGCCGGAGATCCGGTCCCGGGTGCTGGCGCACACGGCGGCCGGCCGCCTCGGCACCCCCGCCGACACGGCGTCGCTCGTGTCGTTCCTGTGCTCCGACGAAGGGGCCTGGGTCACCGGCCAGACGCTCCACAGCAACGGCGGCCTGCACCTGTCCTGAGCACCCGCGGCGCCGACATGCCTGGCGACCCGCGGGACCTGTTGTTCCGTTTTCCTTAGCATCACTGCCATAGAGACCCGGACCACCAGCTACTTGGCCGAATTCCGCGCCAGCCGGCCCTGGCCCCTCGACCCGTTCCAGGTCGAGGCGATCGAGAAGCTCGACGTTCAGCGAGGCGTCCTGGTGAGCGCGCCCACCTCGAGCGGCAAGACCGTGGTCGCCGACTACTGCATCTTCCGCGCCATGCGCGAGGGCTGCAAGGTCATCTACACCACGCCGCTCAAGGCGCTGAGCAACCAGAAGTACCGCGACTTCCGGCAGGAGCTCGGCGAGGAGAACGTGGGCCTGGTCACGGGCGAGAACACGATCAACGACGAGGCGCCGGTCGTGGTCATGACGACCGAGATCCTGCGCAACGTCATCTACGAGGACCTCCCCCGCCTGGACGATGTGCACTACGTGGTGCTGGACGAGGTGCACTACATCGACGACTTCCCCCGCGGCTCGGTCTGGGAGGAGGTGATCATCCAGGCGCCCAGCCACATCAAGCTGGTCGGGCTGTCCGCCACCATCGGCAACTACGCGGAGCTGGCGCGCTGGATGTCGGAGAACCGTGGCCCGATCGCCACCGTGTTCCACGAGGAGCGGCCGACCGAGCTGCGGCTCTGGCTGGCGATGCGCAACCGCCTGCACGGGCTCTTCGGCGCCGACGGCGGCATCGACCAGCAGACGTGGTCGCGAGCGGTCGAGGAGGAGGAGGCGAGCTTCCGCGTGCGGGGCTTCCGTCACCTTCCCTCCAACGACATGCTCCGGGTCATCGGCGAGCTGCGGCGACTGGAGATGGTGCCCGCGATCTACTTCATCTTCTCCCGCCGCGGATGCCGCGAGGCGCTCCAGCGCTGCGCCTTCCACGAGTTCGACCTGACCACGGACCGTGAGAAGCGCATCATCGACCAGCTGGCCGGCGAGCGGTTGCGCGGCCTGGCCGACCCCGACGAGGCCGCTCTGTTCCGCCAGATGGTGGACGGCAACATGCTGCGCCGGGGGCTCGCCGTGCACCACGCCGGCCTCCTCCCGTTTCACAAGGAGCTGGTCGAGGAGCTGTTCCAGGCCGGCCTGATCAAGGTGGTCTTCGCGACGGAGACGCTCTCGCTGGGCATCAACATGCCGGCCAGGGCGGTGGTCGTGTCGTCGTTCACCAAGTTCGACGGCGTCAACTTCGCGACGCTGACCACCGGCGAGCTGACGCAGCTCATGGGACGCGCGGGCCGGCGCGGCATCGACGCGATCGGGCACGGGGTCATCCTCAAGGAGTCGGACGTCGAGATCGGCACGATCTACGAGGTCGCGATGGGCGAGGGCCTGGTGGTCGAGTCCCGCTTCCTGCCCAGCTACAACATGGCGCTGAACCTGCTGCGCCTGTACACGCCGGAGCAGGCCGACGACCTGATGGCGCGCTCCTTCGGGCAGTTCCAGAAGCGGCTGGCGGCCGACCACACGCAGGACCGGCTGGAGAACATCCGCCAGCGGCTGCGCGACCTGGACGCGACGTGGGACTGCACCCGCTGCAGCCGGGAGGACATCACCCAGTACTTCCGGATGGAGGACCGGCTGCGCACGATCAGGATCGAGACCAGGCGGCTGCGCAGGGAGGCGGTGCCGGTGCCGAAGCGGGGCCGGGGGCGCGGCGGCTGGAAGGGCCGCCCGCACGGCGCCGCCGGACGCCAGCTGCACCAGCTCGAGGAGGAGCGCAGGCTGCTGCAGGGGCGCCAGCGGAGGCTGCCGGTCGTGCACTGCCCGCGCTTCGCCGAGCACGTGGCCGCATACGGGGAGCAGCGCTCGCTGGAGCGGGAGCTGCACGAGGGCGAGCGGGCGATCCGGGAGCAGGCGGACGAGTACCAGCGCAAGCTGCGCCGGC
>DASYBH010000037.1:0-7199 GCA_036500885.1 Candidatus Dormiibacterota bacterium | reverse complement strand
CAGCGGCTCGACGACGCGCATCCCCTGGCCCAGATGCTGCGCACGCGCTTCCGGCCCGACCAGCGGGTGACGGTCACGTACGCGCGCGGCGGCTCCACCGGTCAGGTCCAGCTCACCCTGGTGGGTGACCACCCGGCCTGCCGCTGATCCCAGCCAACCCCAACCCTCCCACTCCGGGGTGGGAGACGCAGGAGGTCGAATCGTGGACGTGACCTGGCTCGGACAGAGCTGCTTTCGCCTGCGCGGCAAATCCGTCGCGGTGGTGACCGACCCCTACCCGCCGGCGCTCGGCCCGAAGCTCAAGCTGGAAGCCAACCTGGTGACCGTCAGCCACGGCCACGAGAGCCACTCGCACGTGCAGGCGGTGCGTGACGCGTACGTGATCGAGGGCCCCGGCGAGTACGAGGTCTCCGGCGTGAGCGTGCATGGCGTGCCGACGTACCACGACGCCAGGCAGGGCGCCGAGCACGGCCGCAACACGGTGTACGTGATCGACGTGGACGAGGTCCGCGTGTGCCATCTCGGCGACCTGGGCCACAAGCTCGACGACGGCGTGCTCGAGGCGATCGGCAACGTGGACGTGCTGCTGGTGCCGGTGGGCGGGACCTGCTCTCTGGACGGGGCGAGCGCCGCCGAGGTGGTCCGCCAGGTCGAGCCCCGCTACGTGGTGCCCATGCACTTCGCCCATCCCGCCATCCGCAAGGAACTGGCCCCGGTGGAGCGGTTCCTGAAGGAGATGGGGGTGCCGGAGGCGGAGCCGCAGACCAGGCTCACGGTGCAGGCCAGCTCGGCCGACGCCGAGACGAAGGTGGTGGTGCTCGAGCCGCGTGCGTAGTAGGCCGCGCCCGCGCCGAGGTCTGGCGCCGGTATCTGGCGCCGGCATCTGGCGCCGGTATCCACCGCATACGCGCCCCCCAGGACATCGCTGCGTCGCGTCGGTGGATCCCGGCGGACGCAGCAGTGAATCTCTTTGTGACTGAGAATGTGGAAGCCACGGGGTAGAATCGAGGAAACCGCAGGAGGTCCAGGTTGTCGAACTACGTATTCGTGACCGGCGGTGTAGTGTCTTCGCTCGGCAAGGGGATCACGGCCGCGTCCATAGGCAGCATCCTGAAGAGCCGGGGGTTGTCGGTCTACCTCCAGAAGCTCGACCCGTACCTCAACGTCGATCCCGGCACCATGAGCCCGTACCAGCACGGCGAGGTCTTCGTCACCGACGACGGCGCGGAGACCGACCTCGACCTGGGCCACTACGAGCGCTTCGTCGACGAGAACCTCTCGGCCGCATCCAACGTGACGACGGGGAAGGTGTACTCGGAGGTCATCGCCAAGGAGCGGCGGGGCGACTACCTCGGGGCGACCGTCCAGGTCATCCCGCACGTGACCAACGAGATCAAGGAGCGGATCCTCCGCGCCCAGCGCGAGTCGCAGGCCGAGGTGGTCGTCTGCGAGGTGGGCGGGACCGTCGGCGACATCGAGAGCCAGCCGTTTCTCGAGGCCATCCGCCAGCTCAAGAACGACCTCGGCCGCGGCAACGTGTTCTACGTGCACGTGTCGCTGGTGCCGATCATCCGCGGCGAGGAGATGAAGACCAAGCCGACGCAGCACTCGGTGCAGGCGCTCCGCGCGATCGGAATCCAGCCGGACGCGATCGTCGCCCGCTCCGAGCAGCCGATCGACCAGGACCTCAAGGACAAGATCGCGCTCTTCTGCGACGTGCCGCGAGAAGCCGTCGTCGGCGTGCCCGACGTGGAGTCGATCTACGACGTGCCGCTGATGCTGGAGGAGGCCGGCCTGGGCCGCACGATCGCTCGTCACCTCGGCGTGGACACCCATGAGCACCAGCCCGACCTGGAGCCGTGGCGCCGGCTGACCGAGCGGATGCGCCGGCCCAGGGGCGTCGTGCCGGTCGCCCTCGTCGGCAAGTACGTCCAGCTGCCCGACGCCTACCTGTCCGTCATCGAGTCGCTCCGCCACGCCGGGTTCCACCACGACGTGGCGATCGACATCCGCCTGGTGTCGTCCGAGCGCCTGGACCAGGGGGACACCTCTCCGCTCAAGGGGGTCGCGGGGATCGTGGTGCCCGGCGGCTTCGGCCACCGCGGCATCGAGGGCAAGATCGTCGCCTCGCGCTACGCCCGCCACGCCCGCATCCCCTACCTCGGCCTCTGCCTGGGGATGCAGTGCGCCGTCATCGACCTGGCGCGGGAGGTGCTGGAGGCCCCGGACGCCAACTCGACGGAGTTCGCGGCCTTCACCTCGACGCCGGTCATCGACCTCATGCCGGAGCAGCGGGACGTGGCCAACCTGGGGGGCACGATGCGGCGCGGCCTCTATCCATGCAAGCTGGCGCCGGGCTCGCTCGCCCACCAGGCCTACGGGGAGCAGGTGGTCTACGAGCGTCACCGGCACCGTTTCGAGTTCAACAACGAGTACCGGGAGGTGCTTCAGGAGGCGGGGCTCGTCTTCAGTGGACTCTCGCCGAACGGCCGGCTGGTCGAGATCGTCGAGCTGGCGGGGCACCCCTGGTTCGTCGCCAGCCAGTTCCACCCCGAGTTCCGAAGCCGGCCCCAGCGGGCGCACCCGCTGCTGATCGGCTTCGTGAACGCGGCGATCAGCGCGAGCGGGATCGACCAGATGGAGCTGCGGCCGCAGGAGCTGCAGCAGGCCGAGGCGTAGTCGGCTGGCTGGTTACCGGAAGAGGATGGAGGAGGACAGCGGCAACCTCTTCGTCGAGGTGGGCGCCAACGTGGTGCCGGACCTGGTCCGGGCCACGGAGGCGGCGGCGCTGTCCTGCGCGCGCGGCATAGGCCGCGGCGACTCGGAGCGTGCCCGTGAAGGCGCCGGGGCGGCGATGCTGCACGCCATCGAACTGCTGGGCATCTGCGGCCGGGTGGTCCTCGGCCCGCGCGGGGACAGGATCCTGTCCCACGGCGCCACCATGGGCCGGCGCGAGGACCCGGAGTACGACCTCGGCGTCTGCCCCGTCGAGGGCGCGAGCCTCGTGGCGCGGGGCCTGCCGGGCGCCGTCTCGATGCTCGTCGCGGTGCAGCGGGGGGCCTTTCCCGACCTGCCGGCGGTGTGGTACGTGGAGAAGATCGTGGCCGGCGCGGCCGCCAGAGGCGCGCTGGACCTCGACGACCCGCTGGCCGACAACCTGCGCCGGATCGCGTTCGCCCGCGACGCCCGCGTGTCCGACCTGGCGGTGGCCATCCTCGACCGGCCCCGGCACCACGAGCTGATCGAGGAGGTGCGCGACGCGGGCGCCAGGATCGTGCTGCTGGAGGAGGGCGAGATGGCAGGCGCGCTGCTGGCCGCCACGTACGGCACGGGCATCGACGCCATGGTCGGCATCGGCGGGCTGCAGGAGACCCTGATGGCCGCGTGCGCGGTGCGCTGCATGGGAGGCGAGATCCAGGCCCGGCTCTGGCCGCGGAACGACGAGGAGCGCCTGCTGGCGGGCGACCAGTTGGGACGGGTCTACGGCGCGTCGGACCTGTCGCCCGAGAACGTGGACGTCGCGGTCACCGGCATCAGCGGCGGCCCGCTGCTGCGCGCCGCCTGGTTCGGGAGCCACGGCGCGGAGACCGAGTCGCTGAGCATGTCCAGCCGCTTCCACACCGTCCGCCGCATCCGGACGCTGCACCACCGGCTGGGCAAGCCGCGCTGACGGGCGGCGGCCGGCGCCGACCCATCTGGCAACTGTTCGTAAGGGCAGGGACCGCGATCTCAGATCGTCGATTGATCACTCCCGGCCATGGGTATGCTCAGAACAAATGAGTTCGGTCCAACCCCCATACGGACCACCCCCGGCCCGACCTCCCGAGGAGCCGTCGGGATACCAGCCGTTCGAGCAGTACTACCGGCCCCCGCAGCCGCGGCGTCCGCCCACCCAGGGCAGGACGGGCCGCAACGGCATCCTGGGCGGACTGGTTGCCGCGGCGCTGGCGGCCTGGGCGTACGGCAAGTACGTCCTGCTGTTCCTGCTCAAGTTCGGCGCGATCAAGACCCTCCTGACGCTCGCGATCAGCTTCGGCGCGTACGCCCTGTGGCGCGGGCCATGGTTCGCGGCCGGGCTGGTGGTCATGATCCTGGTCCACGAGATGGGGCACGTGGTCGAGATCCGGCGCCAGGGCATGCAGGCGTCGGCCCCGCTGTTCATCCCGTTCTTCGGCGCCGCGATCTTTCAGCGCCAGCACCCGACGGATGCGCTCAAGCAGGCGCAGATCGGCATCGCCGGTCCGCTCGCCGGCACGGTCGCCGCCACCGCGGCCTTCGCCCTCTACGGCGCGACGCACTGGACGATCCTCCTGCTCTGGGCGTACCTGGGCTTCTTCATCAACCTCTTCAACCTCATCCCGGTCGGCATGCTGGACGGCGGCTGGATCATGGCCGTCGTGTCCAAGTGGTTCCAGGTCGTCGGGCTCGCGGTCCTGGTGATCGGGGTGATCTACATCGGGCTCGGCCCCTTCGCGCTGCTCATCCTGCTCATGGTCATCCCGGCGGTCATCGAGCGGTTCCGCAGCGACCGGTCGGCGTATTACCAGGCGGTGCCGGTGCCCGCCAGGCTGGCGATGGGCGCGGCCTGGTTGTTCCTGGTGGCCTACCTCGCGTTCGCCTTCATCCAGACGAATGACCTCCTGGCCCCGCTGGTCAGGTAAACTGCCTCTCTCGCAGAAGGACATGAAGACACAGATACATCCCACCTACTACGAAGACGCCGTCGTGACCTGCGTCTGCGGCAACACGTTCACGACCGGCTCCGTCCAGAAGGAGCTGAAGACCGAGATCTGCCAGGCCTGCCACCCGTTCTACACGGGCACGCAGCGCATCGTGGACACGGGCGGCCAGGTCGAGCGGTTCCGCAAGCGCGCAGCCAAAGCGTCGCGATAGGCGCCACGGCTCACGATATGCCGCCGGAGGAAGCGGCCGCCTCGCAGCCCACACCCGTGGCGACCGCGGACGGCTTCTTCTACGGCGGCCAGGCTGTCATCGAGGGTGTCATGATGCGTGGCCGCCGGCACTTCGCCATCGCGGTTCGCGTACCCCGTTCCGGTGAGATCCGGATCGAGCGTGGCGCCCTGACCGCGCCCATCTACACCCACCGGGTGTGGAAGCTGCCGTTCGTCCGCGGGCTGGCGCTCCTGGCCGAGCAGATCCACCTGGGCACGCGCAGCCTCAGCTGGTCCGCTCAGGTCAACGCCGGCGCGCAGGACATCCAGATCGGACGCCGCGAGGTCGCCATCTCGCTGGGGGTCGCCGCCGTCGGCAGCGCCCTCCTCTTCTTCGGCCTGCCGCTGCTGGGCGCCAGCCTGGCGGTGCACCGGTCCAACTCGTTCTGGTTCGTGCTGGTCGAGGGCCTGATCCGCGTCGCCCTGGTGCTGGCGTACCTCTCGCTGATCGCGCTGATGCCCGACGTGCGCCGGGTGTTCCAGTACCACGGCGCCGAGCACAAGACGATCAACGCCTACGAGGCCGGCAGTCCGCTGGACGTGGACGGCGTGCGTCCGGCGAGCGTCCTCCACCCCCGGTGCGGAACGGGCTTCCTGCTCGTCGTCCTGGTCGTGAGCGTGCTCGTCTTCAGCGTGGTCGCGATCTTCCATCCCAACTGGTTCGGGCTGATCGCGTCGCGCGTCCTGGGCATTCCGGTGATCGCCGGCCTCGGGTTCGAGTGCATTCGGTTCATGGCGAAGCACCGCAGCAACCCGGTCGTGCGGATCCTGCTGCTGCCCGTCCTGTACACGCAGCGTTTCACCACGCGCGAGCCGGACGACGGCATGCTGGAAGTGGCCATCACGGCGCTGCAGGCCGCCCGCGAGGGCGAGCTCGGGACGGCGGCTCCGCCGCGGGTGGCGGAGGCGGGCGCGTGATCGACCGGCTGGAGGCCATCGCGCAGCGCCATCACGAGCTGCAGGAGGAGATGGCGAGCCCCGAGTCGGTCGCCCGGCCGCAGCGCCTGGCCACGCTGGGTCGGGAGCTGCGCGGACTCGACGAGCTGGTCCAGGCCTATGGGGCCTATCGGGAAGCACAGCGCCAGGCCGACGAGGCGCGCGACATGCTGCGCCAGGAGAAGGACCCCGAGATGCAGGAGTTCCTGCGAGGGGAGGAGCACGGCGCCCAGCAGCGCCTGGCCGACCTGGAGGAGCAGCTCAAGGTGCTCCTGCTGCCCAAGGACCCCAACGACGACCGGGACGTGGTGGTCGACATCCAGGGCGCCGAGGGTGGCCAGGAGGCCGCGCTGTTCGCGGCCGACCTGTTCCGGATGTACTCACGCTGGGCCGAGTCCAAGGGCTGGAAGATCGACGTGATCGACGCCCAGTCCAACGGCATCGGCGGCTGGGACCGCATCGAGTTCGAGGTCCACGGCAGTGGCGCCTACTCGCAGCTGAAGTTCGAGGGCGGCGTCCACCGCGTGCAGCGGGTGCCCGAGACGGAGAACCAGGGCCGCATCCACACGTCGGCGGCCACGGTGGCGGTGCTGCCGCAGGCCGACGAGGTCGAGATCCAGCTGCCCGACAAGGACCTGAAGATCGAAACCTCGACGTCGACCGGCCCGGGCGGCCAGAGCGTCAACACGACCTACTCCGCCATCCGCGTCACGCACCTGCCGACCGGCGTCGTGGTGTCGATCCAGGACGAGAAGTCGCAGCTCAAGAACAAGGAGAAGGCGCTGCGGGTCCTGCGGACCCGGCTGTACGAGCGCAAGCTGGCCGAGCAGCAGGCCGCGAAGGCGGCCAGCCGGCGCTCGATGGTGGGCAGCGGCAACCGCTCCGAGAAGATCCGCACGTACAACTTCAAGGAGAACCGGGTCACGGACCACCGGATCAACGTGACCCTGTACAAGCTCGACCGCGTCCTGTCCGGTGAGCTCGACGAGCTGATCACCCTGCTGGCGGCCGCCGAGCGCGAGGCGCAGCTCAACGACCACAACGGCTCCTAGGCGAATGATTCCGAATTGGTCTGAAGGGACATGGCCGGGCTCGACGGGCCTCAACTGGCCCCTCCCCCCTCGCGGGGGAGGTGGGTCGGCCACGACCCGGAGGGGGGTCGCTCGGATCGGTCTCGGCGATGAGCGAGCGCGCCCGGATCCGACGAAGCGACCCCCCTCCGGCCGCTGGAGCGGCCACCTCCCCCGCGAGGGGGGAGGAGCCAGAACGTGCCGCCGATTCGTGTGTCTTCGTGCTCTTCGTGGCTTCGTG
>DASYBH010000036.1:0-5473 GCA_036500885.1 Candidatus Dormiibacterota bacterium | reverse complement strand
ATCGGGCAGAACCGCTCCGTGTCCAGTCCGAAGGGCAGGATGCCCTGGCTGACGATCGTCCATTGCCGGCGGTGCAGCCACCAGCAGCGCAGTCGGCTCAAGCTCACGTTTCTCGCACTCCCTCCTGGCTGGGCCGTTTGCCCCACCCGATTGTGCCAGCGGCCGGGGCGCCGAGAAAATGGGACAGTCGCCCATGCCGGCCCGGGGAGGTGACCCACGTCCATCACCGGCTCGAGCAGCCCATGCAGGCCCCCACAATAGCGGTCGTGCCCCGTGCGGGCTTCGAACCCGCGATTTCCGGCTTGAAAGGCCGGCGTCCTAGTCCACTAGACGAACGGGGCTCGGCTTAGAAAGCTTACCTGCCGGCACCCCGCCCACAGGGCGCGACCGGCGGGCGGCGCGCTATTCGCGCCGCCCGCGACGATTGCCCGTCGGCCGCTCCGCCTCGCCGTCTATCCGGCGTCCCTTGACCCGACGCTCCAGCTCGGCCACGACGTCGTCCACCGCGGCGGCGGGATCCTCGGCCTTGGCGGCTTCGGCCTCCGCCTCCCCCTTGGGGGCTTCTGCCTTCGCGGCCTCGGCCTCGGTCTCCGCCTTGGGAACGTCCGCCTTGGCGGCTTCGGCCTCCGTCTCCGCCTTGGGAACGTCCGCCTTGGCGGCTTCGGCCTCCGTCTCCGCCTTGGGGACGTCCGCCTTCGCGGCTTCGGCCTCCGCCTCAGGGGCCTCGGCTTCGGCTGCCACCGTGGCCTTCTCGGCCTCCGCAGGCGCCACAGGAGCGCGCGACGCGCTCTCCACGGCCTCCGGCGCCGGTTCCGGTTCCGGTGACGACACCGCTGCCACCACGGGCTCGACGGCCGGCTCCGCGGCTGGTACGGCGGGCACGGCGGGCTCCGGAGCGATGGGCTCCGGTTGGGTCACGACGGCGGGGGCCTCAGGCTCGGCGGCCTGGGCGCGGCCCGTCAGCAGGCGGGCGGCCACGACCCCAATGGCCAATCCCGCCACGAACGCAATTGCGAGACTCCACGCGGGAACCACGAACGCAAATGATGCACGATGCACCAGTCGTTAGCGCGCGATCCTGGATCTTGCCCGGAACTCGGCTCACCGGCCGCGCGGCCGGCGGCTGGTCAGGCGAGCGAGACCAGCTCGCTCAGGCTGGCATCCCACCAGTCCGTGATCCCCTCGGGCATCAGGATCACCCGCTGCGGCCGCAGCGCCTGCACGGCTCCCTCGTCGTGCGTGACCAGGAGCACGGCGCCCTGGTACCCGGCCAGCGCCGACAGCACCTCGTCGCGGCTGGCCGGGTCCAGGTTGTTCGTCGGCTCGTCGAGCAGCAGAACGTTGGCGCCCGAGACGACCAGCACCGCCAGCGCCAGCCGCGTCCGCTCGCCGCCGGACAGCGTGCGCACCTCCTGCTGGACCGTGTCCCCCGAGAACAGGAAGGAGCCCAGGATGCTCCGCACCGCCGGCAGGTCGGCGTCCGGCGCTGCCGATCGCATGTTCTCGAGCACCGTGCGCCGGAGGTCCAGCGTCTCGTGCTCCTGCGCGTAGTAGCCCAGCTTCAGACCGTGACCGGCCATCACCAGCCCGGCGTCCGCGGGCTCGACCCCGGTCAGGATGCGCAGCAGCGTCGTCTTTCCGGCGCCGTTCACGCCCAGCACGACCGTGCGGGAGGCGCGCTCGACATCCACGTCGACGCCCGTGAACACCTCGGTGGAGCCGAAGCCCTTGGAGAGGCCGCGAGCCGTCAGCGGCACCCGGCCGCAGGGCGCAGGGTCCGGAAGGCGCAGCCGCGCCACGCGGTCGGCCCGCCGCACCTCGGGGGCGCCCGACAGCAGCCGCTCGGCCCGCCGCTCCATGCCCAGCGCCGCCTTGGCCAGCGTCGCCTTGTACCTCATGCGGTCGGCCTGCGCCAGCAGCGCGGTCGCCTTCTTCTCGGCGTTGGCCCGCTCACGCTTGCGCCGCCGGTCGTCGGTCTCCCGCTGCTCGCGGTAGGCCCGCCAGCCCATGTTGTAGACGTCCAGCGCGGTTCGGTTGGCGTCCAGGTGGAACACGCGGTTCACTGTCGCGTCCAGCAGCTGGACGTCGTGGCTGATGACCACGAGGCCGCCGCGGTGGCCGCGCAGAAAGTCGCGCAGCCAGGCGATCGAATCGGCGTCCAGGTGGTTGGTCGGCTCGTCCAGCAGCAGCGTGTCCGCCCCGCCGAACAGGATCCGCGCCAGCTCGATCCGCCGCCGCTGGCCGCCCGACAGGGCCCGAAGCGGCAGGTCCAGCACCCGCGCCGGCAGTCCCAGGCTGGCCGCGATCGAGGATGCCTCCGCCTCCGCGCCGTAGCCGCCCAGCGCCGTCAGACGGTCCTCGAGCCGGCCGTACCGCTCGATGGCCCGCTCGTCCCCGGCCGCCATGGCCTCTGTCGCGGCCCGCATCTCGCCCAGGACCGCGTCCATGCCGCGGCCGGAGAGGATGCGATCGCGGGCGACCACGTTCACGTCACCCTCGCTCGGGCCCTGCGGGAGATAGCCCACCGCGCCCGAGCGGACGACCGCTCCGCTGTCCGCCAGCGCCTCGCCGGCCAGCACACGGGCCAGCGTCGTCTTGCCCGCGCCATTGCGCCCGACCAGCCCGACGCGGTCGCCGCGGGCGATCGTGAACGAGGCGGACTCGAGCAGGGTGCGCGCTCCCGCTCGCAGCGTGACGTCGGTGGCGATGATCATGTGAGCTCCTGACTGGGGTTGGTTGGGGGGCGCCAAGCAGCGCCCGCCGTGGGACCGGCGGGGACCAGCGCCAGCGTCAGACCGTGAGCTGCACGATCTGAGAGTGTACCGTGCAAAGTGGGCTCGCCCAGCACCCCGGATGCCCGCTTGACGTATAGCGCCGCACGGTAAGCTGCGCATGAATGTCCGCGCGCGGGGCCGCGCTGGTGGCCGTCGTCACGATCTTGGTCGGCTGCGCACCGGGCAGTTCCACGGCCGCCGCCCCACCGGCAGCGACGCCCACCGTGAGCGCTCCTCCAACGCCGACCCCGACCCCGTCGCCGAAGCTGACGCTGAGCGGCCTCTTCCACCCCAGCGGCCAGGCGCCGGCGGACCCGGCGCACGTCTGGACGCTCATCGCGACCGGGGACACCATCCCGGCTCGCCTGGTCGACGTCGAGGCCACCCGCCGCGGGGACTTCGTCTGGCCCTTCAGGCCCACCGCCGACTACGTGAAGAGCGCGGACGTCACGTTCGTCAACCTCGAGACGCCCCTGCTTGCCGGCTGCCCCCCGCGGGCGACCGGGATCGTGTTCTGTGGTGATGCGCGCTTCGTGGACGGGCTGACCACGATCGGGACCAGGGTCGCCAACCTGGCCAACAACCACGTCTACGCCGGCCCCGACACCGAGCGCACCGCCGAGCTGCTCCGGCAGCACGGCATCGCGGCGGTGACCAACCTGGGGCCACCCGCCATCCTCGACGTCAGGGGCCGGAAGGTCGCGTTCGTCGGCTGCAACGCGGTCACTGGCGGCCCACCCGTGGATCGCGCGGCGCTGAGGGCCGACATCCAGCACGCCCGCGCCCAGGCCGACGTCGTCATCGTGCAGTTCCACTGGGGGAAGGAGTACGAGCGCCAGCCGCTGGTCGCGCCCGGCATCGCACCGGACGACCCGATCGAGCTGGGCCACCTGGCCGTCGACGCCGGCGCGGACCTGGTGATCGGCAACCACCCCCACTGGGTCCAGGGCGTCGAGGTGTACAGCGACCACCTGATCACGTACGCCCACGGCAACTACGTCTTCGACCAGGTCAACTGCTTCCCGTCGATCGGGCCCGACTTCCGCACGTACTGCTCGGACGACACCCGCACCAGCGTGGTCGGCGCCTACACGTTCGTCGACACGCACGTGGTGGCGGCGAGCTGGAAGCCGACGTTCATCGACCCGGCCCTTCAGACGCAGTGGGCCGACCCGGCCCGCTCGGCGCAGGTGCTGAGGACGATGGAGGACGCCAGCGTCGCCCTCGCCCGGAAGGAGGGCGAGCCGGCGAGCTGAGCCGGGGGAGCCGCCGCCTGCCGGCCGCGTTGCGTGGGTCGGTCATCCCCCGGCGGTAGCGTAGGGGCATGGCTATCACCGACAAGTATCAGTTCGAGCCCAGCCCACGCTGGGTGCGCACCATCCTGAACGGGACGACCGTGGCGGATTCCAAACGGGTGAGCCTGCTGTGGGAGCCGAACCGGATCCCCGTCTACGCCTTTCCTCGCGAGGACGTGCGCCTGGACCTGCTGCAGCGCTCCGGCGAGCGGCCGGACGACCCCAAGGGACCCACGACGCTGTGGAACGTGCAGGTTGGCGAGCGGGTGGCCAGAGACGCGGCCTGGACCGTCGAGCGCCCGTCCGAGGGCTGTCCGGACATCTCGGGCCACGTGGTCCTGTCCTGGAAGGACATGGACACGTGGTACGAGGAGGACGACGAGGTCTACGTCCATCCGCGCGACCCCTACCACCGCGTGGACGTCCAGCACAGCTCCCGGCGCGTGCGGGTGGAGATGCTGGGCGAGACCGTGGCGGAGACCGCGCGCCCGTGCGTGCTCTTCGAGACGGGGCTGCCGCCGCGCTACTACATCCCGCGCATGGACGTCCGGATGGACCTGCTGGTGCCGTCCGGCACCGTGACCGAGTGCCCCTACAAGGGCAGGGCGACCTACTTCGGGCTGCGCGTCGGCGACAGGCTGGCCAGGGACATCGTGTGGACGTACCAGTACCCGATCCCGGAGTGCTCGAAGATCCAGAACCTGCTCTGCTTCTTCGACGAGCGCGTCGACGCCGTCACCGTCGACGGCGAGCTCCAGGAGAAGGTGAAGACGCCCTGGTCGCGGCCGGCCGTGATCGTCGACGTCGTGTAGGCCCGTCCTCCCGGCGTGGCGCCGCGCCGCGGCTCCGCCTGTCACAAACGGGCCGCCGCGCGGTGCCACCTGGACGTGAACACCGCCGTTCTCAGCACGCACCGCCTCTCCAAGGCGTACGGTTCCCGGCAGGCGGTCAGGAACCTGGACCTGGAGGTCCGCGGGGGCGAGGTATTCGGCTTCCTCGGCCCCAACGGCGCCGGCAAGACCACCACCATCCGCATGGCCCTCGGCCTCGTCCGCCCCACCTCGGGCTCGGTCGAGGTCCTCGGCCGCGACGTCCAGCGGCACCGCGCGGAGGTGCTGCCGAGGGTCGGGGCCCTGGTCGAGACGCCCGCGCTCTACCCCTACCTGTCGGGCCGTGACAACCTGAAGGCGTTCGCGTACATGCTCGGCGGCGTGCCGGGCACGCGGCTGGACGAGGTGCTGGAGCTGGTCGGCCTGGCCGGCCGTCAGCGCGACCGCGTCCGCTCCTACTCCCTCGGCATGAAGCAGCGCCTCGGCGTCGCCACCGCCCTCCTCAACGACCCCGACCTCCTCGTCCTCGACGAGCCCGCCAACGGCCTCGACCCCGCCGGCATCGTCGAGATGC
>DASYBH010000035.1:0-5436 GCA_036500885.1 Candidatus Dormiibacterota bacterium | reverse complement strand
GCCGGCGCAGGAGGAGTTCGTCCGGCCCTTCGGGATCCGGTCGGTGCTCGGCTTCGGCGGCCTGCTCGGCCGCCAGGACCTGTACGCGGTCATCATCTTCGCGAAGGCGCCGATCCCACGCGCCAGCGCCGCGCTGTTCCGGGCCATCGCGCACAGCGCGAAGGCCGCGCTGCAGCCGCTGGAGAGCGAGCTGCTCGGCGCGAGCGCCCCCGCGGGCCTCCACGTCGTCGACGACGACCCGCTCTGACGGCCGCGGTTCCGCCCACAGGCAGCATCGCGGCTGCGCCTACTTCGCGATCAGGACCTCGGTCGACTTGATGACCACGGTCACCTCGTCGCCCGCCTTCAGGTCGAGATGCTCGCGCGACGCGTCGGTGATCGCCGCGACAACCGCGCCGGGCTCGATCTGGACCTCGACCTCCGCCATGACTGTGCCCGACTTGACGGCCGTGACCCGGCCCCGCAGCTGGTTGCGTGCGCTCAGCTTCATCGAGATTTCCTCCTCCTGCGACTGCGGCCTCAGCATACCGGCGCGTTCCAGCGAGCGCCGGCCGGCCAGGAGGCCGCAGGTGCCGATGATCCTGGTGCGCTGGTACCAACCACCGCGAATCGACTCGACTCTGCGCGCGGGCCAACCAGGGACGTCGAGATGCTGCTCCCATGGCTTCACATCGAGCACGGGCGTCCGGTCCAGCATGTCCACGCCCGAGAACTCGACGTTGCGGCCGTGGACGTGCTCCACCCGCACCAGGCTCAGGCCCAGGCGGTTGGGTCTCACCGGGAACCGGGAGGCGAAGACCCCGACGGCCTCGCCGGTGTGCTGGAGCATGAAGGGAACCTGCACGAGCTGGCCGGGGCCCTCGGGGAGCTGCTCCGGGACGCGGTCCAGCAGGGTGATCAACTGGACGTACTCGAACTCGGCCAGACCGGTGAGCGCCGGTTTGTAGCGTGGGTAGACGACGAGCACGCCGCGCTCCTCGGGGTTGAGCGGAGCCTGGGTGGGCGTCTCCTCCGGGTGGCGATAGGAGGTCCTGACGTAGCCGATCGGCCTGAGTCGGAAGGTTCGCCTCGTGGCGGCCGCATTCTGCGTGGTTTGCGCAACCATCGGGATGATCGTATCCCAGATTTCGACACTAGCCCGATACGAGGGCCAGCGTGCAGCGGGTACCATTGGCCACATGCCTGCGCAGGTTGCGGACGATATGGCCTCCGCGCTGCTTCGTGCCCTGGGCGACCCGGTTCGCCTGCGGCTCCTGCGCGAGCTGCCGGCCGAGGCCGTCGCCGAGGTGCCCGTCGGCGAGCTGGCCCGCCGGCTGGACGTTTCCGACACCGTGGTCTCCCAGCACCTGCGCGTGCTGAGCGGCATGGGGCTGATCGGGCATCGGCGGAGCGGCCGGTCCGCCTACTACTACGTGAAGGCGGAGGCGCTGGTGTCGCTCCGGCGAATGCTGGCCAGCGAGCTGCCGCGCATGTTCGCGGCCGAGGCGCCCCTGTCGCGGCTGTCGGCGCGGAACCAGCTCGTGGGCAAGGTGATCGCCGTGCGCCGGGGGGAGGTCTCGACCGAGATCGGGATCGACATCGGCGGGCAGGTGGTGTCGGCGGTCATCACCACCGAATCGGCCGACAACATGGACCTGCGGTTCGGCGACGTGGCAGCGGCCGTGTTCAAGGCCCACGACGTCATGGTGCAGAAGTGAGTCCCGGAGGAGGGAGGAGGAGCATGGTGCCAGGGCGAGTCCCCGTTCTCGTGTCCGCGACCGTCGCGCTGCTGCTTGCCGGCTGTGGCGGCGTGGCGGCCCAGCCCGCCGCCAGCTCCACCCCGCAGGTCTCGGGCAGCCTGACCGTGCTGGCCGCCGCCTCGCTCACGCAGGCCTTCACGAAGATCGGCGACCAGGTCCATGCGAAGTACCCCGGTGTGGACATCAGGTTCAGCTTCGCCGGCAGCCCGACGCTGGTGACCCAGATCCAGCAGGGCGCGCCGGGTGACATCTTCGCCTCGGCCGACCAGGCGAACATGCAGAAGGTGGTCACCGGCGGCCTCGCCCTCACCGCGCCGGCCGTGTTCGCCCACAACAAGCTGGAGATCGCCGTGCAGTCGGGCAACCCCAGGCACATCACGTCCGTGTCGGACCTGGCCAACCCGTCGCTCAAGGTGGACGTGTGCGCTCCCGGCGTGCCCTGTGGCACCTACTCCACGACGGTCTTCGGCAGGGCGGGGATCAGGGTGACCCCGGTGAGCCAGGAGCAGGACGTCAAGTCGGTGCTCACCAAGGTCGGGCTCGGTGAGGCGGACGCCGGGATCGTGTACGCGACGGACGTGAAGTCGGCCGGCGGCCAGGTCCAGGGCGTGGCGATCCCGGACGACCAGAACGTCACGGCCGAGTACCCGATCGTGGAGTTGAAGACCACGCAGAGCGAACCGGCGGCGAAGACCTTCGTGGACTACGTGCTCGGCGCCCAGGGTCAGAAGGTGCTGGCGGACTTTGGCTTTCTCCCCAAGGCCACGAGCTGACGGCCGGGCGGTGGTCCGGCCGGTCCAGCCGCTCAACCCGGTCCTCGTGGTGCTCGCGGCGGCGGCGGCGCTCTTCTTCGTGCTCCCGCTCGCGGGGCTGGTCGCGCGAACGCCGTGGGCGTCGGCGCTGGGCATCCTGTCCGACCCTCAGGTGCAGCTGGCGCTCCGCCTCTCCGTCATCTGCTCGCTGGCCTCGACCGGGCTGGCGATCGTGCTCGGCGTGCCCCTGGCGTGGGTGCTCGCGCGCCTGCGCTTCCCCGGACGAAGCCTGCTGCGCGGGCTGACCACGCTGCCGATGGTGCTGCCGCCGGTCGTCGGCGGCGTTGCGCTGCTGCTCGCCTTCGGGCGCCGGGGCCTGCTGGGCGCACCCATCGCCGGCGCCACCGGGCTGAGCCTGCCGTTCACGACCCCGGGCGTCATCGTGGCCGAGAGCTTCGTGGCCATGCCCTTTCTGGTGATCGCGGTCGAGGCCGGCCTGCGCTCGATGGACGTGCGCTTCGAGGAGGCGGCTCGCACGCTGGGGGCCGGCCGCTGGACCGTCTTCCGCCGCGTCACGCTGCCGCTGATCGGCCCGTCGCTCGCGGCCGGCGCCGTGCTCGCCTGGTCGCGGGCCCTGGGCGAGTTCGGAGCCACGATCACGTTCGCGGGCAACTTCCCGGGCACCACCCAGACGGCGCCGCTGGCCATCTACATCGACCTGGAGTCCGGGCAGCTGCCGAGCGCGGTGATCCTCAGCCTGCTCCTGGTCGTCGTGAGCCTGGCCGTGCTGGTGGCTCTTCGCGGGCGCTACCTCGGCGAGGATTGACCCGCCCCACGAGATCCGCACCCATGCACCGCGAGAACCCCGTGGACCCCGGCCTGCGGGCCGCGCTCCGCCTGCGCCTCGGCCGCCTCGACCTCGACGTCGAGCTGGCCGTCGAGCCGGGCGAGGTGGCGGCGCTGCTCGGCCCCAACGGCGCCGGCAAGACCACGGTCCTGCGGGCGCTGGCCGGGCTCCTGCGCCTTACCGATGGCCGGGTGGTGCTGGACGGCCGGGTCCTGGAGGACACGGCGGCTCGCGTCCGGGCGCCGGCCGAGCGACGCCCCGTCGGGATGGTGTTCCAGGACTACCTGCTGTTCCCGCACCTCAGCGTGGTGGAGAACGTGGCGTTCGGTCTGCGGGCCAGGGGCGTGCGGCGAGCGGCGGCACGGCGGACGGCGCGGGACTGGTTGGAGCGCCTGGGGCTGCCCGGGGTCGCGGACGCCAGCCCGCGCACGCTGTCGGGCGGCCAGCAGCAGCGGGTCGCCCTGGCCAGAGCGCTGGCGACCGACCCGCGGATGCTGCTGCTCGACGAGCCGCTGGCGGCACTGGACGTCTCGGTGCGGGCCGAGGTGCGGCGCGACCTGCGGCGGCACATGCGGGAGTTCGCCGGGGTGAACCTGCTCGTCACGCACGATCCGCTCGAGGCGATCGCGCTGGCCGACCGCCTCATCGTGATCGAGGAGGGGCGAATCGTCCAGGCGGGGACGCCGGCGGAGGTGACGGCGCGCCCTCGATCCGCCTACGTGGCCGACCTGGTGGGCGTCAACCTGCTCCATGGCAGGGCGTCCGGCGACGCGATCGAGCTGGAGGCCGGAGGTCGCCTGGAGGTGGTCGGCGCCGGCAGCGGTGAGGTGTTCGCGGTGGTCCCGCCGCACAGCGTCTCGCTCTGGCGGAGCCGGCCGGACGGCTCGCCACGGAACGTGTGGCGCGGCCGGGCCGCCGGGCTGGACCTGCTCGGCGACCGGGTGCGGGTGCGGGTGGATGCCGGGCCCCAGCCCACCCTGGTGGCGGAGGTGACTCCGGCCGCCGTCGCCGAGCTGGGCCTGGCCGAGGGCTCGGACGTCTGGATCTCCGTCAAGGCGACCGAGGTGCGCGTGTACTCGATCTGATGTCGCAACTGGCCGTCGGGAGCACTGGACGAATCCTTCCGAATTGGTCTGAAGCACGAAGCCACGAAGAGCACGAAGACGCACGAAGGTTTTCGAGGTCAGCGTCAGGCTCCAGCCGATCCCCAGATCCCCCATTCCTTCGTGCGTCTTCGTGTCCTTCATGGCTTCGTGCTGCAACCCATTCAGATAGACGCCTCCGTCACCGGGAGCACTCATCTGGACGGCTACTCCCTCAGTAGTCCCATGTCCGTGGGGCACCTGCCCATGGGAGTCCCAATGTGCCACTTTCCCCTTCCACGGGATGGTGGCAACATGGATCGGGTGGCTCGGGAACGATCACACACACAGCACGACCTCGCGTGGAGGGCGCTGGCGGCCATCATGCTCACCAATGGCACCCTCGCCCTGGTCGCGCCCCGCTGGCTCGCCCGGCGCCTCGGCATCGAGCCCCAGGCCCAGCCGGCGACGCTGTACGTGCTCCGGATGTTCGGCATCCGCACCGTGCTCGTCGCCGCGGATCTGTGCCTGGAGCCCGACCGCCGGCACCGCGCATTGCGCGAGGGCATCCTGATGCACTCGACCGACGCCGCGGCGGCGCTGATCGCGGCGGCCCTCGGCCAGCTCCCTGTCCGCGCCGGCCTGATGGCGGGCGCCATCTCGACGGTGAACACCGCGCTGTGCCTGGCCGGCGCGCGCAGGAGGCGCTGAGGTGCCCGCCGGCGCCGTCCCACCCTTCCGGTCGACGCTGGCGGGGCGGCTGTACGCCGCCTGGGCCGAGCGCATCGACCGGACCATCGGCTGGTCGGTCCTGCCGCGCTACACCGGCGCGCTCGTCCTCGGCGGCATGCGCATCGTGCTGCGCAGGAGGAACCTCCAGGACACCGAGGGCCTGCCCACGACCACGACCGCGGACCCCGAACCGGCTCCGGAGGGCGATCGCCACCTGACGGCGAGGACGGCGGACGGGAGCTGGAACGACCTCAGCGTCCCCACCATGGGCCGCGCCGACACCC
>DASYBH010000034.1:0-4304 GCA_036500885.1 Candidatus Dormiibacterota bacterium | reverse complement strand
CCCGCGTGCCGCTGGGCGGTCGCCTGGGGACGCCGGAGGAGGTGGCGAACGTCGTGGCGTGGCTGCTGAGCCCGGAGGCCAGCTACGTCACCGGCGGCCTCTACCTGGTGGACGCCGGGGTGATGGCCGGGTAGAGGTCGGCCTCAGCGTGCAGTGGCGAAAGGCGGCGCGTCCTGACCCCTCCCCCGCGAGGGGGGAGGAGCCGATCGAGGCCCGTTGTTCAGACCGATTCGGAATCATTCGTCTCGTCACGCAGAGGAGGGCGACATGCTGAAGCGCGTGCACCACATCGGGGTGGCGGTGGCTGACCTGGAGCGGGCGAAGGAGCTTGCCCGGTCGCTCGGACTGCGGCTGGTGCGCGAGCACCAGGCGGGCGACGGCGGCCCCTCGGTCGCGTTCTTCCAGTGCGGCGAGGTCGAGATCGAGCTGCTGGAGCACTCGCGGCCGGAGGACCGCGCCGTCTGGCTGGGCGGCGACAACCTGGGCCGGATCGAGCACATCGCGATCGAGGTCGACGGCGACCTGGCCGCCACCATCGACGCGCTCGCCGGGCTCGGGATCGAGGGCGACCCGCCCCGGCCGGGGCCGTTCGGCCTCAGCGTGCGGACCCATCCGGAGACGACGACGGGGATCGTGCTCCAGCTGCTCCAGCGCCAGGGCTGATCCCGCGAGGTGGGAGGCCCCTCGGGCGCCGGGTGGCCCTGGTCGCCGGGCGCCGTCGCGGCGGGTGAGTGAGCGATCATGTCCGGGTGCTCACACCGTTCGCGCCCGGCAGCTACCGCTCGCTCGTCGTCCCCGGCCGGCCGTTCTCGGCCGGCATCGTCGCTGACCAGGGCTTCGACCTGGTCCACGCGGTCTTCCACCGGCCGGTGCCGCTGCACCAGGGCCTGGAGTCGGCCGCGGCGCACGTTCGGGCCGCCGGGCGTCCGGTCACCGCACTTGGCGCCTTCGAGCTGCGCATCCCGGACCCGCTCAGCCGGGAGGAGTTCGACGCGTTCAACGCGCCCTACGCCGAGCGCCTGACCGGGCTCGGCCTGGTCAGCGAGAACGGGTTGGTGGCCGCGCGCACCAACGTCGCGCCAACCGTCGCGGGAGTCGCCGAGCCATCGCTGCACGCCTTCACGTACACGGTCCCCGGCAGGGGCCGACCGCGCTCCGCCTTCCGGCTGTCGGGAGCGACGGAGACGAGGCGGGACGCGTCCGAGGCAGACCAGCTGCGGTCGATCGTGGAGGTGCTCGAGGGCCGGCTGGCGGAGCTGGGCCTGTCCTGGGACGACGCGACCACCATCAGCGTCTACGGGGAGGCGAGCGACGCTCTGTGGGACGTGCGGGAGAGCTTCGGCACGACCGGGCTCCGGGGCCTGACGTGGTTCCCGGCGCTGCCGCCCCTCGACGACTTCGCGTTCGAGATCGACGCCCAGGGTGTGGGCACCGAGCTCGTCCTCTGACGGCGACGCGTGACGGCGGCCGGCTCAGCGGACGAGCTCATGGCAGGAGCGCGTCATCCCGAAGGTCGGCACCCAGCAGGAGTGGCGACCGTCGCCGCCGACCACGAGCACCTTGATGTCCTCCGGGCCCATGCCGACATGGAGCGCCTCGCGGGTCATCTCCATCTCGGCCGGTCCGAAGCCAGCCTCGATGCGGGCCAGCTGACCCGGGCCGAAGCGATCGCGCGGGATCCGCGCGCGCTCGAACACGAGGCGCTGGACGTCCTCGCGGCTCAGGCCCTCCGCCGCCAGCTGGCGGGCATGCTCGGGGCCGAGGAAGAGGTGGCTGTCGCCCTTCATGTAGGCGTTGTTGCTGCTCGGGATCGCGAGCGTGCCGGCGATCTGCTGGAGCAGGCTGTCGGCCGTCGTGCTGCCGTGATCGTTGATGTTGTGCGGTCCCTCGCCGGCGACGACCGTGACGATCGAGTCCGCCGCCGCGAAGCCGAGGCTCACGCGCAGCGGCTCCCATGGGGAGTCCTCGCTCTCGGCGACGCAGTACGTGTACTTCGCCGGCGTGCCCTGGGTGGCCCGGTCGAGGACGCCGGGACGCGCGCCGGCGATGTTCATCAAGACGAGCCGCAGCGCGCGGCCGATGGTGGCGTTGGCACGGTTGCCGGGCCCGAAGGCGCCGTAGCCGTGATTCATGCGAATCTCTGCCGCGACCGGCCCGCTCACCACGGCGAGCACCCCGCAGGGATGGGTCGTGGTCTGGACCGCGTACAGGTTGAACGCATCCTGCGCCGCGGCCCGCACCGCGGCGAGGACCACGGGCAGGTACTCCGGCCGGCAGCCCGCCATCACGGCGTTGACCGCGATCCTCTCCACCGTCGCCTCGGCCCAGGTCGGCGGCAGTGTGGCCACCACCTCCGAGCCGGGCCGGCCAGCGGCGGTGACCATCGCGGTCACCCGCTCGGGGGTCGGCGGGACGAGCGGCAGGCCGTCGCCCCATCCCCGCCGCTCCATCTCGTCCTGGAACGCGTCCAGGTCGGTGGGCACCTCCACCCGGGTGGACTCCGTCACGTCGAGGGCCCGCCCGCCTCGCCGAGCAGCCGCACGATCTCGCGCCCGGCCACGCGCCCTCGCTCCACCGCCGCAGCCCGGTCGAGACCGGCCAGCGGGTGTGGGATCACGGCCATGAGCAGGTCGGGCCGGCCGAGCGCGCGGGACTGCAGGCGGCCCAGCTCCAGGAAGCGGTCACTGGTGACCGTCACCGTGCGCACCCCGGCCGCCTCCAGCCGGATCGAGTCGTGGACACTCCACGACGTGCAGGACCCTCAATCGGCGGTCGCCCCAACCACGAGGTCCACGCCGGCGGTGAGGCGGTCGAGGATGGCCTGGTCGGCCGGCGTGGAGGCCGACTCCTTCTGCACTCGGGCCACCGGCACGAAGCGCGGGTCGCCGGCGAGGACCTCGAGCACTCCGTCGAGCAGGTGCGAGGTGTTCGGCTTGCCGTTCGACAGCAGGCCGACCCGGACGCGATCGGTCAGCGGGCGCGGGCTGACGGGGGCGCCGGTCGCGGGCGTGCCGTCCGGCACCGGGCTCAGGATGATCTGCTTCATCGGAGGTCCACGTTAACGGCAGGAACCGCCGGGTGAGCGGGGCGACTGTGCGGTTGTACGGCCTTGCTTTCGTAGAAGACAGGCAGCCCGGCCGGCTCACGGCGCTGGGAACATTGAATCATGGCGTCGAGACCCGGACTGTGGCGCATGCGCGGGGGGAACTGGCTGCGGGGCTGTGTGCTGGCAGGCGTTGCGATGATGGTGCTGCCCGGTGCCAGCCCGGTCCAGGCCAACTCGCCGGATGGCTTCGCCGGCACATGGGAGACGGCGGTCATCGCTCCCGACGATGCAGGCCCTTCGACCGGCCTGACGGACCAGACCGAACGGGCGGTGGTCCACACCAGCATCGGCGGGAGCGAGCTGCGGGTGCGGCTGTCCAACGTCTACGGCAGCCAGCCCGTGACCTTCGCTGACGTGACCGTCGCGGAGCGGGCAACCGGCGCGAGCGTCGTCGCCGGCACCATCCGGGCCCTGACCTTCGACGCCCGCCGCTCCGTGACGATCCCGACCGGCCGCGAGGTTCTCAGCGACGCGGTGCAGTTCCGCGTCGGGCCGCAGCAGGACCTGGCGATCAGCCTGGCCGCCAGCGGCAGCACCGGCCCGGCCACCTTCCACCCGCTGGCGCTGACCACGTCGTACCTCTCCAGCCCCGGCTCGGGCGACCACTCCGGTGACGAGGGCGGCGGCGCCTTCGCGACCACGATCGACTCGTGGCTCTTCGTCGACGGCGTCGATGTGGTGCCCTCCGGCGAGACGGGAGCCATCGTCGCGTTCGGGAACTCGATCACCGATGGGTACCGGTCGACGTCCGACGCGAACCTGCGCTGGACCGACGTCCTGGCGCGTCGCATCCAGGCGCTGCCGGAGGACCAGCGGAAGTCGGTTCTGAACGCGGGCATCTCGGGGAACCGCCTGCTGCGCGACTCGCCGGTGTTCGGCGTGATGGCGACGGCTCGCCTGAGTCGCGACGTGCTGCAGCAGGCCGGGGTGACGGACGTCATCGTGCTCATGGGAATCAACGACATAGGGCAGCTGCCGCACCAGTTCGACGCCGGCCGGATCATCGCGGCGCTCCGTCGGATCGCGGCTCGCTCACGCGCCGCGGGGTTGCGGGTCTTCGGAGGCACGCTGCTGCCGTTCAAGGACGCGAGCCTCGAGGACTTCTACACGCCGCAGGGTGAGGAGACGCGGCAGGCCGTCAACCAGTGGATCCGAACGGGCAACGCCTTCGACGGCGTGATCGACTTCGACAGGGTCA
>DASYBH010000033.1:0-11849 GCA_036500885.1 Candidatus Dormiibacterota bacterium | reverse complement strand
CCGGAGGTACCGGGCGGGCACGGCGGTGCACGCGGCGTCGCGTGCCGCCGCAGTGAGCCGGACCACCATCCGCCCCGACTCGCGCACGATGCGCAGCAGGCCCCGGCCGGACAGGCGCTCCACCGGCTCCGCGGCGCCGGGTGAGAGCACGCCGGCGTCCTTCAGCCGTCGCTGAATCGGGTTCAGGCGCGACCCGCGGGGCACACCGCCGAAGTCGAGCCATCGCCAGCCCTCCGGGCCGCCCGCCTTCTCGTCCACGTCGAAGAGAACCGCAAGGTACACGCGCTCACGCACGCTGAGCGACGCCCACACCTCAACCGCTGTAGGAGATACAGCAGCCATGTCCTACCCCTCCAAGCCATCCAGGATGGCAGACATCCTAGGGAGCCCGCGTAAAGATCGTCAAGCTCATGACAAAACGTTGATTTTTGCCAGCAAACTATCCGCCGGTCGTCCAAGTCGGGTGGCCCTGACGCTTCCCTGGAAAGAACGCGAAGCGCCGGGGTGGAAGCCCCCAAACGTCCCGAAAAAACAGGGGGGCTCCGGAAGGGGGGGCCTGCCCCCCTTGCATCTCAGTGATCCTGTTCGTCCAGTCTTCGGGCGAGGTGGCGGGTCGACGCGGCGAACTGGTCCAGGATGACCAGCAGCTCCAGGGAGAGTCTCGGCGTGCCCGCCGGCCTCGCCGTGGTCAGGCCCATCGACGCCCTCGCGAGCCACTGCGGCTGGGTGATCTCGTCGATGTCGTCGGCCAGGGCGGCGAGGGTGATCGAGAGCCGGTCGTTCTCGGGGTCGACGACCAGGCCCCGGATCGTCCGCACCGGTCTGGCGACGCCCCTGTCCAGCGCGACCGCCAGATCATGGAGATCCCAGTCCTCGGGCTCGATCTCGTCAGGCCGCCGGTCGACCTCCAGCTCCAGCGCCACCCGGTGCCTGGCGACCATCAGCGGCCCGTGCTCGGGATGTGGCTGTTCGTGAATGCTGGCCATGGCGCCCGCCCCTCCCCCTGTATGAAACCTGGGGGTCCGATCCCCTCAGTGGCGATAATCCTAGTCCTGCGGATCAGAAAGGTGCAAGTTATTCGCCGTGCTCCTTCGCTCGCGTCTCCGCCCAGTATCCCCTCTGTAGGACCGCCGTCGCACCAACGATCAGGTTAAGGCTTTCGACCGAATGCTATCGCGAAGGTCCAGCACGTCCGATGCTGCTCCCACTCCTCCTGGGCCTGCTCGATCAGGCCGCGTCCCTCCGCCACCTGGAGAACGGACCTGGCCTGCAGCACCTCGCACAGCCGGGTGAACGCGGCGCGGGCGTCGGTGGCCATCAGCGCGCCGACCTCACCCTCCCAGTGCCCGATCGGCACCGTGAGCTGGGACCGCGTCACGGTCTCGAGGCCCGCGTCACGAAGGTAGGAATCCAGCGCGCCGAAGACGACGCTGGTGGTGTCCAGTCCCAGCGGCTTCGCGATCTCCATCGCCAGCTGGCACAGACGCAGCGTCGCCTGACCGGTCCTCTCGAAGATCAGCATCGGCTCGACCAGCTCGACCCAGCCCCCTGGTCTGGTCACTCGCACGATGTCGGCGACCAGCCCCGGCCACGACGCCAGCGGCACCCCGGTCACCATGAGACGCTGGTGAACGAAGTCGAACATGCCGTCCGAGAAGGGCACGCCGCCGTCCAGCACGTTGGCCCGGACGGAGCGGTACCGCGGAGGGGCCCCCGGCTTGCCCGCCACGAGGTCGATCCCGGTCACCGACGCGTTCGGGAACCGCTGACAGACGTCGAAGCCCCACTGTCCGGTCCCCGAGCCGACGTCGAGGACGCGCTCCGGCGACTCGACCGGCGCGAGGTAGTTCGCGCGCAGCGCCGCCCGCAGCCCGTAGTGCTGGAGGTCCAGGCGATCGACCTCGCTCGGATGCCGCGGCAGCAGGTACGATGCCTGGCCCGCCCGCTCCTGGATCGCCGCGGAGATCTCCTCCTCCCTCGGCACCTCGAGCGGCCAGTCGACGAGGTCGAGCTCGTGGGCGATGCCGGCCAGGGAACGGAGCGTGGCCAGCCGCCGGTTGACGGTCGCCTGCGCCCGCCCCCGCTCCCGGAGGTCGATCGCATAGTCCAGCGCCAGGTGACGGCCCGCTCTCGGCCCGTTCGCGAGGAGCCGGGCCACGGCGCGGGAGGCGGACACGCCGAGGAAGCGCCCGAAGTCCTCGATGTCGATCCTGTAGGCCTGCAGGGTCCGGTCACCCCGATTGGCCAGAAACCGGTCGAGCAGCCCCTTTGCCCGCTCGACACCAGCCGCGTCCTCTCCGCCGACGATCGCGTTCACGACATCGTCCCCCTCACTCCGCTGGTCCACCAGCGAGCCGGCCACCGCCACGTGCCTGCAGTATGGCGCGTGAGCACCACGTTGGACCACGCGCTCAGGTCAACGGGAGAGGAAGACGACTTGCCCCCCCTGACCCCCCGGCAGATGAAGGGGGGGAGTTGAGACGGCCCGGACTTCGGATCGGCGCCTGCCTCTCGCTGACCGGCCGGTACGCTCGGTTCGGCCTCCAGGCCGCGGCGGCCCTCGAGACGTGGCGCCGGCTGGACCGGGACGTCGAGCTCATCATCGAGGACGACGCCAGCGATCCCGTGCGCCTCACGGCCCTCATCGGCGAGGTCGCCTCCGGGTGCGACCTGCTGCTCGGCCCGTACTCAACGCAGCTGATGCGAGCCGCGGCTCGGGCGCTGGCCGGCCGGGACCGGCTGATCTGGAACCACGGCGGGTCGGGCGACGACGTCGAGGGCGCGCTGCCCGGGCGCATCGTGTCGCTGCCGGCGCCCGCCAGCCGCTACGCGGCGCCCTTCCTGCGCCGTCTCGCCGAGCGGCGGGACCGGGCGCCGCTGCGCATCGTGCGGGGGCGCGGCAGCTTCGGACGGCAGGTGGCGGCCGGCGCGGAGGCGCTGGCGCGCGAGCTCGGCCTGGGCGTGACGCGGTCCGAGCCCGCCGGCGCAGCCTGGGACCTCCTCTCCGCGGGCACCTTCGAGGACGACATCGCGGCCGTGACACACGCGCTGGCGCTCCCGCGACCGCCCCGAACCGTGTGCTCGGTCGCCGCCGGCGTCCAGGAGTTCGCCCGGGCGGTCGCGGATCCGGAGGGCGTGCTCGGCGTGGCGCAGTGGTTTCCCGGCGCCCCGCCGTCACCCGGGCTGGGCCCCACCGAGGCCGGGTTCCTGGCCGCCCACGCCGGCCGGACGGGCGCCGTGCCCGACTATCCCGCCATCCAGGCGGTCGCCGGCGCCGTCATCGCGAAGCACTGCGCCATCCTCGCCGGCTCTGTGGCGCCGGACGCGCTGTGGGCGGCGGCGGCCTCCCTGGACACGTCCACCCTCTTCGGCGGGTTCCGCATCGCCCCGGGCACCGGCGTCCAGGTGAAGCACGAGACGGTCCTGGTCCGCTGGAGCGCCGGCCGTCTGCGGCGCGAGTAGCCAGCCTTCAGGCGGAGCGCTGGCGGTCCGCGTCGTCGAGGTCGAGCACGTCCATCCGCCTGGTGGCCGACAGGCGGCCGCCCGCCGCGCCCACGTACGTACCGGCGGTCGGTGCGACGTCCAGGTAGTCACGGCCCGTCGCCACGGTGACGTGCCCGGCGCCCACCCTGCCGCCGTGCGTCGGGTCGAACGCGAACGCCGCCGCCAGGCCCGAGCCGGACGGGTCGGGCAGCAGCACCTCCACCCACGCGTGCGTGCCGCCCTCGCCGAGCAGGTGGCCCGAGACGTACCGGGCCGGGAGCCCCACCAGCCGGCAGAGCGCGAGCATGACGTGCGCGTAGTCCTGGCACACCCCCCTGCGGAGCTCCAGCGCGCCGGTCGCCGTGGTGTGGACCCCGGTCACGCCGCGCTCGTAGGTGAGCGCGCGGTGCGTCCACCAGCTGACGGCCTCCGCCCGCGCCAGGCCGTCAGCCGCCCGGGCGCGGAGCCGGCGGGCGACTCGGGCGAGCGACCGCGACGGCGCGGTCAGCGTGCTCGGTTCGAGGAGCCTCGGGTCGGTGAGCCAGCCGGCCGCCTCCATGAACGGCCCCTCGCTCCCGTCGCGCGAGACGACGATCCGCGCCTCGAACTCGACCGCCGACTCCACGACCGGCACCTCGAACTCGACGGCGGTGTTGCCGAACTCGTCAGTCCAGCGCCGCTCCTCCGCGGGCAGGGACGCGCTGACACGGCTCGTCAGGGTGCGCTGATCGCCGTGGCGGTCGGGGGGCAGCACCATCAGCCGGTGCCGGAGCCGGTGGACCGGCCGCGTGTACTCGTACCGGAAGCGCTGCGCGACCAGGTAGGTCGGGCCGGGGGCCGGCTCCTGGTCGAGGTCCTTCACGGGGCGACCTCCTCGGCCCAGACCTCGAAGCCGACCAGCTCCGCGCGGCCCCACGTCGTCATCATCGCCACGTCCACCGCGTCGCGCCCGCGGCCGATCACGACCCGTCCGGCTCGCCGCTGGTTGTTGCGCGGGTCGAACGTCCACCAGCCGCCGCCGAGGTAGACCTCCGCCCAGGCGTAGAAGTCCATCGGAGTCGGCGCCGGCTCCACGAACAGGTCCGGCAGGTAGCCGAACACGTAGCGCGCCGGGAGGTTCAGCGCCCGGCAGAAGGTGATGAACAGGTGCGCGAAGTCGCGGCAGACCCCCTCGCGGCGCTCGTAGACGTCCCTCGCGGTCGTGGTGCTGTCGCTCGATCCGTACCGGAACCCCAGGTTCGCGTGGACCCAGTCGCAGACCGCCTGCGCCAGCGGCCATCCGGCCGGGGCGCTTCCGAACAGGTCCGCGGCCACCGGGGCCAGGACGTCCGACTCGCAATAGCGGCTGGCCAGCAGGTAGTGGAGCGCACCGGCGGGCAGCTCCTCGATCGCGTGCTGGCGGGCGTCGGGGCGCGCCGCGTCGGGCTCCGCCGGGACCTCCACCGTGGCGTCGTAGCGGATGCGGGCGATGCCCGGCCCCAGCGTGGCCCGGTGGATCGTGTTGCCGTACAGGTCCGACAGGTCGTCCATACGCGCGTGCGGGTGGGTCTCCCACGTCTCCCGCAGGACGTGCGCGACCTCGCCCCGCCGGGCCGTCACCTGCACGAGCGCCGGGACCGCGCTCGCCAGGTCGTACGCGAACTCGCAGCCGGCGCGGAGTCGAATCCTGTTCTTCAGAACCACGTCAGGCACGTCGCACGATACTGGAGCAAGCACGCCTCACCCTCGTGGCTTCCACACGAACATCCGCGTGCTCAGCTGAGCGGATCGACCAGGAGATCTCCCTCTCGTCGCTTCGTAGACTCGATCACAGACATGAGTAGCGCCGCGCCCGCGCAAGCAGTGGCGGGGAGTGGCTCGTACGACGAGATGCTGATCGCCCCCGGGCGCCCGCGTCAGCTCTATCTTCGCCTCCACCAGTGCCTGGAGAAGCTGGGCCACGGCGAGCTCCGCCGCCGGCAGCGGCGCGCCCAGCGCGCGTTCCGCGACCTGGGGATCACGTTCACGGTGTACCAGGACGACCAGGGCATCGAGAAGCTCTTCCCTCTCGACCTGATCCCGCGCCTCATCGATGGCGCCACCTGGGCGCGCCTCGACCGCGGCCTCCGGCAGCGGGTCACCGCGCTGAACCTGTTCCTCGAGGACGTCTACGGCGCGCAGCGCATCCTGCGGCAGGGCGCGGTTCCCAGCGACGTGGTGCTGTCCGCGGCCGGCTTCCACCGCGAGCTCGTCGGCCTGCGGGTTCCCCATGGGCTGCGCTGCCAGGTGGCGGGCATCGACCTGGTGCGTGATCACCATGGCGTCTTCCACGTCCTGGAGGACAACCTGCGCACGCCGTCCGGCATCTCGTACGTGCTCGCGAACCGCCAGATCCTCAAGCGGGTGGTCCCCGAGCTGTTCGTGGGGTACGACGTCAGGCCCGTCGAGGGGTACTGTCACGACTTCCTGGCCAACCTGCGCTGGCTGGCGCCGCCGGAGGTCGACGACCCCACCGTGGTGCTCCTGACGCCGGGCATCTACAACTCCGCGTACTTCGAGCACTGGTACCTCGCGAAGCAGATGGGCATCGAGCTGGTCGAGGGCTCCGACCTGCTGGTCGACCAGGATCGCGTGTTCATGCGCACGACGGACGGCCTGCGCCCGGTGCACGTCATCTACCGGCGCCTGGACGACGAGTTCCTCGACCCGATCTCCGGGCGGCCGGACAGCCTGGTGGGGGTGCCCGGGCTGGTCAACGCCTACCGCGCCGGAGGGGTCGTGCTGGCCAACGGCCTCGGCAACGGCGTCGCCGACGACAAGGCCGTGTACGCGCTCGTGCCGGACATCATCCGCTACTACCTCGGCGAGGAGCCGATCCTGCCCAACGTGCCGACGTACCTGTGCACCCGCGAGAAGGAGCGGGCCCACGTGGTCGACAACCTCGAGCACCTGGTCGTCAAGCGGGTGGACGGGTCGGGTGGCTACGGGATGCTGATCGGGCCGATGTCCACGCGGGCCCAGCGGGCCGGAATGCGCAGGCGGATCGAGGCCCAGCCGCGCCAGTTCGTCGCCCAACCGGTGATCGACCTCTCGGTGCAGCCGGTGCTCACCGGCGGCGGTCTCGCCAGCCGCCACCAGGACCTGCGACCGTTCGTGCTGAGCGGCCGGGAGACGACGGTCACGCCGGGCGGCCTCACGCGCGTGGCGCTCCGCCCCGGCTCCCTTGTCGTGAACAGCTCGCAGGGCGGCGGCAGCCGCGACACCTGGGTGACGGTCGACGAGGAGCCCGGGGCTGCTTAGCCGGGTCGCCACCGTGCTGTACGTGCTCGGCCGCGACCTGGAGCGGACCGAGCACCTGGCCCGGCTCGTCCGCGTCCACTTCGAGCTGTCGCTCGATCGCTCGGTGCACCCGGAGCGCCGCTTCTGGGCGAACCTCCTGCAGCTGGCTGGCTGGCCCGCGCCCGACGCGGTGGTCAGGGACCACGCCATCGCGATGGTCCTGGGCGACCCGAGCGGTCCGTCGCTGCGCCAGACGCTGGAGTCCGCGCGGCGCGCGGCGCAGGCGGTCCGGCCGTCGCTCTCCATCGAGGTCTGGGAGCAGGTCAACGCGCTCTACTGGCGCCTGTCCGACGCGGGCTGGCAGGGCGAGCCGTACACCTACCTGCACCAGGTCGAGCTGGGCACCCAGCTCGTCGCGGGCCTGGTGGACGACACGATGGCGCACGACGAGGCGTGGCATTTCGTCAAGCTCGGCAAGCACCTCGAACGGGCCGGCAATGTGACGCACCTGGTCACGCGCAAGTCGCGGGAGCTCGCGGAGGCCGGCGAGGACCCGATCGCGTGGGCGAGCGTGCTCAGGAGCTGCGCCTCACTGGAGGCGTTCCGGCTGCGGTACGGCGTGGCCACCGGCGCCCAGACCGTTGCGCGGTTCCTGCTGCTCGACCGCATGATCCCCCGATCGGCCAGCTACTGCCTCGCGGCGGCCCTCACGGCCGTCGAGGGGATCGACCGCCGCGGCGGGACGAGCCCGCCCCACCGCGTCCTGGGCCGGCTGGCCGCCTCGTTCGAGCACGCGGACCCGGTGGAGGTCGGCGCCTCGCCGCAGAGGCTGGCCGCGCACTTCGACGAGCAGTGGGCCGACCTCCACCGCGCGCTCCGCTCGAGCTACTTCCAGCCCAGCCAGCTCGCGCTGGAGCTCGCCGGCGACCAGTTGAGCCGCCATCCGCAGCAGCAGCAGCAGTCCTGATGCGGCTCTCGGTCACCCACCTGACGCGCTTCCTCCACAGCTCCGGCGTGTCGGAGGAGCACATGGAGCTGCGCCTGCGACCTCCGGACGGGAGGGGCCAGCGCGTCATCTCGCACCACCTCGACGTGCGGCCCGAGAGCCCCGTGCGGAGCTACGTCGACGGCTTCGGCAACCACGTCCAGTACTTCAATCTCATGCCGCCCCACCAGATGCTCGAGATCGTCAGCCGCGCGCAGGTCGAGACCGGCCTGCCGTCGTTCCCCGAGGCGGCCGAGCTCGTGCCGAGCGACCTGCTCGCCTTCCGCCCCCCGGTCGTCGACGCCCCGGCGGTGCAGCGGCTGGCCCGCCGCGCCCGCCTGCGGGAAGCGCGCTCGCCGGTTGACACGCTCCAGGCGCTCGACCGGATCCTCGCCGCGATCGCGCGCGAGCTCACGTACACGACCGACGTCACCACGGTCTCGACCAACGTCGAGGAGGTGCTCGAGCTGCGGCGCGGCGTGTGCCAGGACTTCGCGCACGTGTTCATCGCGGTGAGCCGCGCGGCCGGCATCCCCTGCCGCTACGTGAGCGGATACGTCTACGCGGGGTCTGGTGAGCTCGTCGTCGGAGCGTCTCACGCCTGGGCCGAGGCCTGGGTGCCGAGCCGGGGCTGGACGGCGTACGACCCGACGCACGCGCACCTGACGCCCGACCATTACGTCCGCCTCGCGGTGGGCCGCGACTACCGGGACGCGGCGCCCACCCGGGGGGTCTTCGTCGGGACCGCCCAGAGCGTCATGGAGGCCAGCGTCGAGATCGGCGTGGCGGACCTCACGGCCGCCTGACGCACGGAGCCGGAGATGCCGCCATTGGAAGCACCCATCTCGTTCCAGGAAAATGTGCGGCGTGGACGTGACCGGGGGAGGAGCGCTGCGTCGCATCGTGGCCTTTCAGGAGGGCCTCGCAAGGCGAAGCGCCCAGCGGCTGATCACCATTCCGGGTGGCTTCGCCGTGCTCGACAACCGCTACCCGGTGTCCTACGAGCACAACAGGCTGTACGTGACCGGCCCGGTGGCCGCCGAGGTGCTGCTGGCGCAGGCCGAGCGGGTGCTGCGCAGGCGGCAGCACCGCCAGATCGCCGTCCTGCACGACGAGCTGGGGCGCCGGCTGGCCCCGGGCCTGCTGGCCGCCGGCTACCACCAGGAGCACGACCTCCTCATGGTGCTGGCCGGGGTTCCCGAGCAGGCGGTTCCCGGCGTCGCCGTGGAGCGCGTGCCGCTCGCGGCGCTGGACCGCGCGGTCGCCCGCAGCTGGACCGAGCAGTACCCGGACGTGCTCGAGGCCGAGCTGCGCCAGCTGGTGGAGCGCCGCGCCGTGACGGCGGCGGCATGCGAGCTGAGCAGCCACGCCGTACGGGTGGACGGCGAGGTGGTGGCCTGGTGCCACCTCTACCGGGTCGGCGGCGAGGCGCAGGTCGAGAACGTGAACACGCTGCCGGCGTGGCGGGGACGCGGCTTCGCGAAGGCGGTGGTCCTCGACGCGGTCGCGGCGGCGCTGGAGGCCGGGTGCGACCTGGTGTTCCTCGTGGCCGACCGCGACGACTGGCCGCAGCACCTCTACGAGCGGCTGGGCTTCTCCCCGGCCGGCGAGCAGCACAGCTTCCTGCGGACGCGGCGGTAGGCAGGCATTCAGAGGTTGTGCCGGTGACTCCGGGCGCGCTCATCTGGGGGGACACCCCCCCGGAACCCCGCGGCCGCTGAGGAAAGCGGCCGGCTCAATCCGTCGGGTTCACACGCCCATGCGTCGCCCCGGATTCCCATTGCCGTCGCGGCGCTCACCTGGTTGAATCTGGGCACGGACTCTGCGGAATGGAGGCACTGAAGGTGGACTCTCCGACCCTGGACATCGAGTTCGTTCCCCGCCTCTCCGGGCAGGCGCTCGAGGACTTCGAACGCATCTTCGAGGGATCCTTTCCGCCCGACGAGCGTGCGTCCACCGCGACGATGGTGGACAGCATCGCCAGAGGCACCCGGCTCCTCCTGACCGGCCATCGCGGCGGCCGCCAGGTCGCACTGGCGGTCTTCCTGCCCCTGACCGGCGCCGCCAGGGGCATCCACTTCCTGGAATACCTGGCGCTTGACAGCTCGGAGCGCGCCAGCGGCATCGGGAGCACCCTGCTCCCCATGTGCCTCCAGGTCCTGAGGACCGACGAGCGCGGCCGGCTCGGCATCGTGGCGGAGGTGGAGCCGCCCGAGGCCGTCGGGGACCCCGAGGACACGGACACCCGCGCGCGGCGGATCGGCTTCGATCGCCGGCGGAACGGAGCGGTGCTCGTCGAGCACGCGCCCCGCTACCTCGTCCCCAGCCTCTCAGGCGAGGGCGACCTGCTGCACTTCCACCTCATGTGGCTCGCGGCCGACGGACCGGGACAGCTGACGGGCGCGCTGCTGCGGGCGTGCGTCGAGGCGATCCTGACGCAGAGCTACGAGCTGCACCCGCACGCCCCTCTCACCACGGCCAACCTGGCCCGCCTGACCGCGTCCCAGCTCTGAGAGGGTGCGCGACCGCGCCGTCAGACGGCCGGCTCGTCGAGGAGCTCGGGCTGCCACAGACGCCGGAGCTCCGGGCTCTCGCGCCGCAGCCGGTCGAGGGGCCCGGACGCCGCGACCCGTCCGGCCTCCAGGACCACGACGTGGTCGGCGCGCTCCAGGACGGCCCTGCGGTGCCCGGTGGCCAGGCAGGTCGTCCGCCGCTCCCGCAGCACCTCCCACAACCGCTCCTCGGTCCGGAGGTCCAGCGCGCTGGAGACGTCGTCCAGCACCAGCAGGTCCGCGTCCCTCACCACGGCCCTGGCGATGGCCGCGCGCTGCGACTGGCCGCCGGACAGGCGGCTCCCGCGCGGACCGACCACCGTGGCCAGCCCGAGCCGCATGCCGGCCACCTCCGCGTCGAGCTGGGCCACGCCCAGGGCGGACCAGAGCTCCTCAGGCCCGGCCGGCCAGCCCAGCCCCAGGTTCTCCGCGAGCGTCGTGCTGAACAGGCGAGAGACCTGACCGGCGTAGGCGGCTCGCGGCGGGACCAGGAAGCTGCCGGGATCGTCGACCGGCATGCCGTTCCAGAGGATCATCCCGGACTCGATCGGGATGAGGCCGAGGAGCGCGCGGACGAGCGTGCTCTTGCCGGACCCGACGGCGCCCGTGACCACGACCAGCGACCCTCGCGCCACGGTCAGGTCGACGCCGGCGACGCCCCGCCCGGACGCCGCGTGGCGCGCGGTCAGCCCGCGCACCTCGAGGGATCGCAGACGCTCGCCGGGAGCCACGACCGGGACGGGCGCCGGCGCCGGCGGGCTCGTCAGCCAGACGGGCCTCGGCGCCAGCGCCTGCTCCGGGCGGCGGTCAGGCTGCAGCCTCGCCAGACGCTGGAGCGCGACGCCGGCCCGCGGGTGACGGGCCATCAGCGTGCCGATCCAGCGCGAGAGGCCGGTCAGCGAGGCGGCGTAGCTCGTGAACAGGGCCAGGTCCCCCACCGTGAAGCGGCCGTCACGCATCGCGGCGGCGGCGAGCAGCAGGACCAGGCCTGTCCCGAGCTGTGCGCCCAGACCGCCGATGCTGTTCAGGAGATCGCCCGCCAGCTGCGCCCGGACGGCCGCCCGGCGCCGGCTCGCGTTCCGCGCGCGGAACCGGGCCAGAGCGCGCTCCTCGGCCCCCGCCGCCTTGAGCGCAAGGATCCCGCCGAACAGGTCGGCGATCAGGTCGGTCACGGACGACCCGTGCTCGCGCAGGCGCTGGTGCGAGCGGCGGAGGAGGTGTCCGAGCACCCGGGTCGCGGCCACCACGCCCACCAGCGGCAGCACCACGACGGCGGTGATGAGCGGGCTGATCCTGAGCATCACGACAACCGCCCCCAGCGCGAGGACGACGCCGCCGGCGACGTCGACCCACACGTCCACGAACCACAGGAGATCCTCGACGTCGTCGCGGAACCGCCCGATGGCCTCGCCTGGCGAGCCGGGCAGGCGGGTGGCCGGCGGCCCCGGCGCGCTGAGCACCGACTCCAGCATGTTGGCGCGGAGCCAGGCGGCGACGGCCTGGGCCCAGGGCGGCCAGACAACATTGGCCAGCCAGAACATGGAGGCGCGCCCGACCTCGGCCGCGACCAG
>DASYBH010000032.1:0-5596 GCA_036500885.1 Candidatus Dormiibacterota bacterium | reverse complement strand
CCTCGCGACTCTGGATGGCGTATGTGGGGGCCTGTCGCGCCGCGACTCTGGGACGAGGCGGCGCTTCCTGGCCAACCAGGCCGCAGAGCACCACGCTCCCCAAGCTCCGAATGGCGCGGGGCCTCTCTCAAGCAGCCGTTGGTGCGCGCCTGGGCATGAACCAGTCGGAGGTCTCCATGCTGGAGCGTCGCCACGACATGCGGCTGTCCACCCTGCGCAGCTATGTCGAAGCGGTCGGAGGCTGGCTTCGCCTGGTGGTCACATTTCCGGACGGCTCTCGGCAGGTCGACCTCGCCGTCGGTCGCTCCGACTCCAACCGAGGCTGAGGCGACAGCTTGTCCGTGTAGAGCAGGAGCAGACCGGTGCACCGACCCATCCCGGCCGGTCCGCCCGGAGGCTGCCCTTGCTCGCGGCGGCGCGGGTGGTCGACGATGGCGAGCATGTGCCGCAACATCACCACGCTCCGGGGACTCGAGCCGCCCGCCACGACCGAAGAGATCGAAGCCGCCGCCCGCCAGTACGTTCGCAAGGTCAGCGGCATCACGCACCCGGCCGCTGGGGCGGAGGAGGCGTTCGAGCGCGCGGTCGAGATGATCGCCCACGTGACCGCCGACGTGCTGCGCGACCTGCCACCGCGCCGCCAGCCCCCTAAGGCGATCCCTCCCCTCCGCCGCCCTGAGGTGCGCGCCCGCCTGGCCTGATACCGACTTCGATGCATAATCGCCTTCGGACGAATGTCGCTGACCCTTGCGCGACGCGCCGCGAGCATCCTCATCGCCGGCTGCTGGGCGGTTGCGGCCTGCCTCACGGCCACTGCCGTGGGCGGCGACAACACATGGGCACCCGCCGGAGCCTTCGTCGAGAAGCTGAACAGCCCGGTCTTCGCCCTTGCCGTCGACCCGGCCGACGGCCGGCGGACGCTGGCGGGCACGGCCAGCGGGACGATCTACTCGAGCCCCGATGGCGGCGTGTCGTGGAGACCTGTGCGGAAGGGCTCTGGCCATGCGGTCCTGGCCCTTGCCTTCGACCCTGCCCGGCCGGGCACGCTCCTCGCCGGGACGCGGGGCGGCGGCATCTGGCGCAGCGTCGACGCCGGGCTGAACTGGCAGTCACAGCAGGGCGGCGAGGCCCGGACCGTGAGGGCCTTTGCGTTCTTGAACGGTGCCACCCTGGCCGCCAGCGACGCGGGCGTCCTGCGCAGTCGTGACGGCGGGCCCTGGTCGAGCGCCGGCCTGCCCCAGGTTCGCGTCAGCGCCCTCGCCGTCACGCCCGCAAGCAGCGCCGCAGCAACCGGGACCGTGGTCGCCGGCGGCGACGCCACGCAGGGCACGGAGCCGCTGCCCCTGTTCAGCAGCACCGACGGTGGCCAGAGCTGGGCGGCGATGCCCGTGACGGGCGTGGTCGGTGGCAGCAGCATGGTGGCCGCGCTGGCGGGCGGCCAGACGCCGCGCCAGGGCGCGCGAGTGCTGCTGATGGGCACGAACATGGGACTCTTCACGACCCGGGACGGCGGCGCGAGCTGGCAGCAGCTGACCGGCGATGCGGTGCCGGCCACGGACGTCACTTCGCTGGCGGTGGCGCCCCGGCGCGCCGACCGGCTGTACGTCGCGAGTGATGGCGGGGGGTCTGCGCATGGCGGACTGTGGGTATCGCCGGATGCCGGCGGCCACTTCGCGTCGCTGGCCCCCCCGGTGCCGGAGGTGACCGCGCTCGCGGTGACCAGCGACGACCCGCCCGCCCTGGTCGTCGCGACGTTCCGACCGGCGGACCACGCGGTCGCGGTGTGGACGTACCGGGACGCCGGCGGCAAGCCGCAGGGGCCGGCGGCGCCGCCGCCGTCGCCCGGGACCGCCCCGCCAACCCGTGGCGCCGCGCGGACCGGGGCCAGCGCCTACGGGTTGATTGAGCTGCTCATGCGGCCCGAGGCGCCGTACCTGACCCTGGGCGCCGCAGCGCTTGCCGTGGTCGTGCTGGCGGTGGTGGCGTATATGCGCCGAGGGCGCCAGCTGTAGCACCTGCGTGCCTACCGGCCGGGGTCCGGGCCCGAGGTGGCCGGCTGCTCGGGCGACGCCTCCGGTTGACGTGGCGAGGTGGCTCCGGATAGACTCGCTGGCGGGGGTAGTGTGAGGCGCCGGCAGCGTCAGGTGCTGCTGTTGCCTCATAGCAACAGATAGTGTTTGTACCGGAGGGGAACGACCAGCCAGTCGTCTGCTTCCAGCAGGTCTGGAAGACGTATCCGAACGGGACGGACGCGCTCAGGAACGTCTCCCTGACGGTTCCGGATGGCGACTTCCTGTTCCTCGTCGGCGCATCTGGAGCAGGGAAATCCAGCCTGGTGCGTCTGCTGATCCGGGAGGAGAAGCCGACCCGAGGCCGGCTCGTCGTCCACGGCCACGACCTGGGCCGTCTCCGCCGTCGCCACCTTCCGCACTACCGCCGCCAGGTCGGCCTGGTGTTCCAGGATTTCAAGCTGCTGCCGCGCATGACCGTCCACGAGAACGTGGCCTTCGCCCTGCAGGTTCTGGGTGAATCGAGGCGACTGATCGCGCACGAGGCCGGCTTCGCGCTGGAGACGGTCGGGCTGGCGGGGATGGACCGGAGCTACCCGTCCGAGCTGTCGGGTGGCGAGCAGCAGCGGGTGGCGATCGCGCGGGCGCTCGTTCACCGGCCACGCCTCATCATCGCCGACGAGCCTACCGGCAACCTGGATCCGGAGACAGCCTGGGACATCACGCAGATCTTCTCGCGCATCAATGCCGAGGGCGTGACGGTCCTGATGGCCACGCACAACCGCGAGATCGTGGACCTGATGCGCCGGCGCGTCGTCGCGCTCGAGCGCGGCCAGATCATCCGCGACCATCGCCATGGGAAATACAATGAAGGTCCTTCGCCGACTGCTCTACGCCTTCACTAGCGCCTGGCAGAACTTCTGGCGCAACCTGGCTGTCAGCGTCGCAGCTGTCGTGTCGATCGCGCTGATCCTGATGCTGGCCGGAGTGGGCCTCCTGCTCGGGCACGCGCTGGGCCAGGTGCTGGATTCTTACCAGCATCGAGTGAGCGTGCTGACGATCAGCGTTGCCGACAACACGCCGCTCGCCGCCGTCTACGACTTCGAGTACCAGCTGCGGGCGCGACCCGACGTGGTCAGCGTGCGATTCATCAGCAAGGACGAGGAGCTGCGGAGCTTTGCGTCGGACCCCCGCAACCAGCAGCTCATCGAGCAGATCGAGGGGAACCCGCTGCCGGCCAAGATGGAGGTCCGCGTCGCCCGCCTGGACGAAGTCAAGCGGATCGATGCGCTGGCGAGGCAGTGGCGCGGTGCGGACAGGACCGACCCCACCGACTACAGGGGCGACTTCGTCGCCAACCTGCTCCGGCTGTCGAGGTGGCTCACGATCGGCGGGGTGAGCATGCTGGCAGTCCTGACGGTCGTCTCGGTGGTGATCGTGATGAACACGATCCGAACCGCCGTCTACCACCGCCGACAGGAGATCGAACTCATGAAGCTGGTCGGAGCTACGGAGTGGTTCGTGCGGGGACCGTTCGTCGTCGAAGGTGTGATGACCGGTGTGATCGCGGCATCGCTGGCGGTCGGGCTGCTGCTGGCCGCGTACCGGCCGTTCGTCGAGCGCTTCCAGGCGGAGCTGTTCTTCCTGCCGCTGTCCTACGACCCACGCTTCGTGCCGGTGCTGGCACAGGACCTGCTCGTCGCTGGCGCCGCGCTCGGTGCGGTGGGCGGCTACGTGAGCGTCCGGCGGTTCGTGAGGCTGTGAAGGTGTTGCGATTCACGGCGCTCGCCGTCGCGTTGACCGTTGTGCTGGTCGGGATGGCGCCCGCCTCCGTGGCCCGCGCCGACTGCGCCCCGAACGACGCGGTCTGTCGCCAGCTGCAGGATGCGAAGCAGAGCCAGGTAGACGCCAACCGCCGGCTCCAGGACATCCAGCAGAGCCTGGCCAACGCCCAGACGAAGGCGAGCCAGACGCTGGCCTACGTCGACGAGCTCAAAGCGCAGATCGCCGCCCAGCAGGCGAAGATCGCCCAGACGCAGACCAGGCTGGGGGCGAGCGAGCGCCAGATCCAGCTGACCGAGGCCGATATCGCTCGCCGGGAGGCAAATCTCGAGGTCCGGAAGGGACTGCTCGCCAAGCGCATACGGGTGATGGACAAGCACGGCTCGGCCGACTACATGGAGCTGTTCGTCACCTCGCGCAACTTCAACGAGCTGGTAGACCGGATCGTGATGATGCAGACCATCATCCAGAGCGACCAGCAGCTGGTCGACGCCCTGCGGCGGCAGCGCGACCAGATCAAGCGGCTCCGGCAGACGCTGCAGGAGGAGCACGACCAGGTGGCGACCATGCTCAGGCAGCAGCTGGATCAGCAGGCCCAGGTCCAACGGACCACGGCGACTCAGCAGCAGGCCCTCGACTACTACCACCAGCTCGAGGCTCAGTTCGAGGCCCAGCGCAGGGAGCAGGAAGCGGAGAAGGCCCGGATCGACGCCCAGGTCACCCAGCTCCAGGCGCGGTTCGATGCCCAGGCCCAGGCGCTCGGGGGCGGCACCGGTCGCTTCGCGTGGCCGGAGCGCGGTCCGATCACCCAGCTCTTCGGCTGCACCGACTTTCTGGCCGAGCCCTACGACCCCAACTGCCCGACACGCCACATCCACACGGGGCTCGACATCGGGGCCAGCTTCGGCACTCCGGCCGCGGCTGCCGATACCGGGATCGTGTCCCTCGTGAACTACGGCTGGGGCGGCGGCTACGGCAACTACGTGGTGATCACGCACGGCAACGGGTACGCAACCCTGTATGCGCACCTGTCGGCGATTTCCGTATCGGCGAACCAGGCCGTGCAGCGAGGGCAGACTATCGGAGCGGAGGGCTCGACCGGCTTCTCCACCGGCCCGCACCTGCACTTCGAGATCCGGCTGAACGGCGCATATCAGAATCCGCTCAGCTATCTCCAGTGACCGCTCGCCCGCGCGGGCTCATCGGAGCTCCGCGCGGCGCGGCTACCTGGACAGGAAGCGCAGGGGTTCGAAGCCGCCGCCCAGGATCTCACGTGGATCCACGCCAAGGTGCACCTCGAGGATCTCCTGGTATACGGACCGGAAATCCACGGTGTGCGCCAGGTTGCCGTCCGCATCGAGGCGCCCCAGGTCCGGCTGACGGCCGTAGCGGCCACCTCGCACGGGATCGCCGACCAGGAGCAGTGGAGCCGCCGAGCCGTGGTCGGTGCCGCCGCCGACGTTCTCCTGGGGACGGCGGCCGAACTCGGACCACGTCGCCAGGAGCACCCGCGAGGCCAGTCCATGCTGCGCGAGCTCCGCGTAGAAGCCGCTGATCGACTCGTCCAGGTAGCCCATGAGCTGGTCGTGCGCGTCGCCCTCGGTGGAGTGCGTGTCGAAACCATCGAGAGTGACGTGGAGCAGGCGGACGCCGGTTCCGGCGATGATGAGCTGCGCGCCCAGCTTCAGCGCCTGGGCGAGCTGGTTGCCCGAGTCCTGCGAGTACGACGGCCGGCCATCCGAGCCGTCCGGCGGGGCCGGCAGCGCATGCGCGAGCTCGGCAACGCTGCTTCGCAGCGCGGCGAT
>DASYBH010000031.1:0-11059 GCA_036500885.1 Candidatus Dormiibacterota bacterium | reverse complement strand
CGTCAGCGGCGCCAGCCCTTCGGCACGGGTCTGAGTGCCTTCGCCCGGAATTCCACGCTCTGGTTGCGATGGCGCGGCGGGCCTGGTCGGTAGTCACGGCAACGGTGCAGGACGTCGTCTGCACGTGCCCTCGGTCGTGCTCGAGGTCGTCGCCGGCATCCTGATCGGCCCCGCAGTGCTGGCTCCAGATACGAGCGCTGCAGGGTCAAAGACCGCTGAGTCGCCCGTCCATAACGACAGAACCGGTCATATAGTACTCGAAGTCGTGCTTTTAGGGTATTTTATGACCTAGTGCCCAGACAAACAGCCACAGTCTTTCCCAGGGAGCAGCAGCAGGCTCGAGCGCTCGGTGAGCGCCTGCGGGCGGCGAGGCTTCGGCGCCGCATTCCAGTCGCCGAGATGGCTGCTCGGGTCGGTGTGACCCCAAAGACCCAGCGACGCCTCGAGCAGGGCGACACCTCCGTTGGCGTCGCCATGCTCATGCGAACCCTCAGCGTACTGGGCTTGGCCAAGGACCTCGATCAGATCGCCGCTCACGACGAAATCGGCCAGCGGTTGGCCGACATCGCCCTTCCGGAGCGGCCCCGTCGGAGTGAGGCCAAGCGAAACTCATGAGCGAAGGTCGGGAGGTGGTGGTGGTCCACCTCGACGCGGAAGACTTCGGACCGGTCGACGAGATCGGCACATTGCGTCGAGTCCGGCGTGCCGCAACCTCCGTTGTGTCCTTCACCTTCGCTGCCAACTGGCTCCGCCTGGGGCGTCGCTTCGCGCTCGACCCGTCGCTGGGCCTGTACGAGGGGGAGCAGTACACCTCTGACGGCCTCTTCGGCATCTTCACCGATATCGCGCCCGATCGTTGGGGGCGGACCCTGCTCCAGCGACGCGAGGCCGCCACCGCCAGGCGGGAGCGCCGTCGGCCAAGAACACTGGTCGACTGGGACTTCCTCCTTGGCGTGAGCGATGAACTGCGCATGGGGGCTCTGAGACTGGCAGAGCCAAGCGGCGGACGGTTCCTCAGCAACGACAAGGCCACGGTTCCGCCTACGGCTCGTCTGCGTCAGCTCCAGTCCTACGCCCAGAAGGCCGAGCGCGGCGAGCAGCTAACCCCGAGGGAGGAGGACGAGGAGATCGCCCTTCTGGTCGCACCAGGAAGCTCGCTGGGAGGCGCTCGCCCGAAGGCAAACTTTCGAGCCGCCGATGGAACTCTGTGGATCGCCAAGTTCCCCTCTCGCAATGACTCCTGGGACGTCGGAGCCTGGGAGCTCGTGTTGAACCGGATGGCCCGGCAAGCCGGCATCTCTGTGCCCGAGACCGACCTGCTCGAGCTGGCTGAGGGCCACCGCACGTTCACTGCTCAGCGTTTCGATCGGACCCCGGCTGGACGCCGACGACTCTACGCATCGGCGATGACTCTTGTCGGCAAGAGCGACAATGAGCCCGCCAGCTATCCAGAGATCGCTGAAGCGATTGCGCTGTACGGGAGCGGGGACCGAGAAGCGATCGACCAGGATCTCGAGCAGCTCTTCCGTCGTGCCGTGTTCAACGTCTTCACTGCCCACCGTGACGATCACCTGCGCAATCACGGATTCCTCGGCACTCCGCGAGGTTGGCGGCTCTCTCCAGCCTTCGACCTGAACCCGGTCCCGACAAAGCCCGAGCACACCATTGCTTTGGACGAGGGTGACCACACACCGGACTTGGACCTCGTCCGTCGAACGGCTGGTTACTACCGGATCAAGCCTCCCCAAGCCGAGGCGATCATCAGAGAGGTCCGAGACGCCGTCAGTCCCTGGCGAAGTGTCGCAGCAAAGGTTGGCATTCACCGTGACGAGACCGAGATGATGGCCGCGACGGCCTTCGCCCTCTGACGGGTGCCGACAACACCATCCACGGCCGCGACCTCGCGGATGACCAGGACCGTCAGCGGCAGGCTGATCCGACTGCTCGAGCCCGACCAGGTCGGTGTGGCCTCTACCTCAGTGAGCCCACCGCCTGGGCCGACCCCTTCAGCGGTACGTGACCTCCTCCTGGCCAACCGACCTCGCCACCCTCAACGAATCGACGTGGCGCTGCACCAGGGCGAGCGCGCTGCCAGTCAGGTCAGAGACGCGGTCCGACCACCTCGGCCAGCGCCTCTATGAAGTCCGGGCTGTCGTTGAACGACGCCGTGCGGCGGACCTCCACGCCGTGGGCCCGCGCCCACTCCATGGCCTCGACGTCCAGGTCGTACAGGATCTCCAGGTGGTCGGCCACGAAGCCGATCGGGCAGACGAGGGCCCGGCGCGCGCCCGAGCGCTCAAGCGCCTCCAGCAGGTCCGGGCCCAGCCAGGGCTCGCCCGTGTGGCTGGCGGACTGGAACGCGAACTCCCAGGGCGGCAGCGGCATCCGCTCCGCGACCAGCCGGCACGTCTCCAGCAGGCGCTCGTCGTACGGGTCGCCCTCCTCGACCACCCGGCGCGGCAGGCTGTGCGCGGTGAAGAACAGCCGGTCCGGCTCCCAGCTCGCCGTCGCCTCGCGCAGCAGCCCGCACAGCGCGGCGACGAACGCGGGGTGGTCGTGGAAGCCGGCGACGAACTCCAGCGGGCCCGTCCACGCCCGGACCAGCGCGCTCTCGTACTGACCCACGCTCATCCGGGCGAAATGGGGAGCCAGCGGCAGCCCGACCAGGTGCTCGACCCCACGGGCACGAGCCTCGGCCGCACCCTCCGCGATGAAGGGCGGCGAATGCTTCATGGCGGCGAACGCCGGCACTCCCAGGCGCTGGCCGAGCGCCGCCGCCTGGCGCCGCGTGATCTCCCCCAGCGGCGATCCGCCGATCGCGCGGTAGCGGCCCCGCAGCTCCGCCAGCGCCTCCGGCGACGGCCGCCGGCCGCCGCGGATGTGCGTGAAGTAGGCCTCGACGTCCGCCTCGGTCCGCGGGCTGCCGTAGGCCATGCAGAGGATTCCAGCCCTGCTCATCAGAACCCGACGCCCCCCCTGCGGCTCAACCGACCGCCGCCGGGATGTCCTCGTGAACCGTCTCGATCAGGGTCTGCAGGCTCTCGAGCGGGGTCTCCGGCAGCACGCCGTGGCCCAGGTTGAAGACGTGCCCCGGCCGGCCGGCCGCACGGCGCAGCACGCCCTGCGCCCGCTCGCGCACCAGTTCCCCCGGGCCGAGCAGGACGGCCGGGTCGAGGTTTCCCTGCACGCCGAGCTCCGATCCGACCCGGCTCCAGCCGATGTCCAGCGGCACGCGCCAGTCCAGGCTGACCACGTCGGGACCGGTGGCGGCGATCGACTCCAGCAGGCCCGCGGTGCCGGTGCCGAAGTGCACCCTGGGCACGCCCAGAGCGGCCGTTGCCTCGAAGATCGCGCGCGTGTGCGGCGCCACGACCGCCTCGTAGTCCTCCACGGAGAGCGCGCCGACCCAGCTGTCGAAGACCTGGAGCGCGCTGGCGCCGGCGCCGACCTGGGCCACCAGGTAGCGCCCCATGACGGTGGCCAGCTTCCCGAGCAGGCGGTCGAACGCCGCCGGCTCGGAGAACATGAAGCGCTTGGTCAGGCTGAAGTCGCGGCTGGGCCGGCCCTCGATCAGGTAGCTGGCCAGGGTGAAGGGGGCGCCGCTGAAGCAGATGACCGGCACCGGCGACTCCGCCACGACGCGGCGGACCGCGTCGATCACCTGCGGCGCGGCCTCCTCGCCCTCCGGCTTGCCCAGCGCGTCCACGTCGGCCGGGGTGCGAACCGGGCGCGCGATCACCGGGCCGACGCTCTCCACCAGCTCGAACTCGACCCCCATGCCGCGCAGGGGCAGCATGATGTCCGCGAACATCACGGCCGCGTCGACTCCGAGGCGGCGAACCGGCTGCAGCGTGACCTCCGCGCAGAGGTCGGGCTGGGCGACGATGTCGACCAGCGTCCAGCGCTCGCGCAGCTTGCGGTACTCGGGCAGCGAGCGTCCGGCCTGACGCATCAGCCAGATGGGCGTGCGGTCGACCGGCTGCCGCCTGGCCGCGAGCACGAAGCGGCTCTGGGCATGGTCGCTCATCGCGCGGCCTCCAGGGTGCGCTCCACGTCGTCCTCCGTGTGAGCCAGCGAGACGAACCAGGCCTCCCACTGCGAGGGCGGGATCAGCACGCCCGCCTCGCGCAGGCGGCGGTGCAGCGCCGCGAACGCCGTCTCGTCCGGCATGAACAGCGTCAGCATCGAACCCACGCGGGCCACCCGGCCCACGTCCAGCAGCCCCTCCTCCAGCGCGGAGCCGAGCTGCTCCAGCCTCCTGTAGGCGGCGTCGTCCAGCAGCCGCAGCGTCGCCTCGCCGGCGGCCATCACCGCCGGGTGGCCGGCCAGCGTCCCCGCCTGGTAGACGGGGCCGGCGGGGGCGACCAGGTTCATCAGGTCCGCCCGGCCGCCGTACGCCGCGACCGGCAGGCCGCCGCCGATGATCTTGCCCAGCACCGTCAGGTCGGCCCGCACGCCGAACAGCTCCTGCGCGCCGCCGCGGGCCACGCGGAAGCCCGTGATCACCTCGTCGAAGATGAGCAGCGCCCCGTGCGCGTCGCAGAGCCGGCGCAGCCCGGCCAGGAAGCCGTCAGGCGGCACCACCACGCCCACGTTGCCGGCGACCGGCTCCACGATGATCGCCGCCGCCTGGTCCAGCGGCAGCGCCGCCACCGCGTCCAGGTCGCCGTAGGGGGCGAGCAGCAGGTCGTCGCCGCTCATCAGGGGGTCGGAGTGCCCGTGGTAGGCGCCCTCGAACTTGACCAGCAGCCGGCGGCCCGTCGCCGCGCGCGCCACCCTGACCGCGCTCATGGCGGCCTCGGTGCCCGAGGTGCAGAAGCGCATCCGCTCGATCGACGGCATCCGCTCCCGGACCAGCCGCCCGAGACGGACCTCCCGCTCCGTCGTCACCCCGAACGGCCCGCCATCCGACAGCGCGTCGCCCACGGCGGCCAGGACGTGCGGGTGGGCGTGGCCGGCCACCAGCGGACCGAACGCGCCGACCCAGTCGACGTACTCGCCGCCGGCGTCGTCCCACACGTGGCCGCCCTGGCCGCGCACCAGCGTGGGCGGGTCGCCGCCCACCGCCCGGTAGGAGCGGACCGGGCTGTTGACGCCGCCGGGGAAGAGCTCCAGCGCCTCCGGGATCACCTCCGCGCTCCGACGGCGACATCGGCCCCGAGCATCCCCACGATCTCGACCAGCGGCCGGTGCACGCACGTCAGGATCGGCGTGTCCCGCACCGTCGAGCGCCGGCTCTCGGTGGCTCTGAGCTCCCGGACCAGGTTGCCGAAGGCGGCCAGGTCGTCGGTCTCGTACGCCACCAGGAAGTCCTGGTCGTCGATCCCGAACGAGTAGGCCAGCAGCTGGCGCACCTGCTGGTACTCGTGGCCGACGCGCATGTGCTCGTTCATGATGCCCTGGCGGGCGGACTGGCCGAGCAGGTACCAATCGGTGCTCTTCGTGAACGGGTAGACGACGAGGTAGCGCGACCGCCGGCCGGTGAAGAGCGACTGCTCCTGCTCGGTCGGGCGCTTGACGTACTGGGAGGGCTGGATGATCCCGAGCAGGCTGTGCGCGACGCGCAGGGAGCGGCCCATGCCCGCCCTCAGCACGTCGGCGGCGGCCTCCTCCAGGTCGTCCAGCGAGCGCGCCAGCCGCCAGAGCATGAGCTCGGCGCCCGGCCGCAGCCCGATCATCGAGTAGGTGAACGTGGTCACGCGGCTGACCCGCTCGACCGCCGCGCAGAACGCGGCCGCGTCATCGACCCGCTCCGCCTCCGGCAGGCGCCGCCAGTCCGGGTCGAGACCCAGCGCCAGCGCCTGCACGAACCTGAGATCCTCCGCCTCCGTCACACGCCCTCCTCGGACAGCCAGCGGGCCGCTTCCTCCGCGAAATAGGTCATCACGACGTCCGCACCCGCCCTGCGGATGGCGGTCAGCGTCTCCATGGCGGCGCCCCGCCGGTCGATCCAGCCGTTCGCGGCGGCCGCGTCGATCATCGCGAACTCGCCGCTGACCTGGTAGGCGGCCAGCGGCAGGTCGAAGCGGTCCCGCGCCCTCGCCAGCAGGTCGAGCGAGGTGATCGCCGGCTTGACCATCAGGATGTCGGCGCCCTCGCCCTGGTCCAGGTCCATCTCCCGCAGGGCCTCGCGCCCGTTGGCGGCGTCCATCTGGTAGGCGCGCCGGTCGCCGAACGACGGGGTGGAGCCCGCCGCCTCCCGGAACGGGCCGTACATGAACGACGCGTGCTTGGAGGCGTAGGCCATGATCGCGGTGCCGGAGAAGCCGGACTCGTCGAGGCCGGTGCGCAGCGCCACCACCTGGCCGTCCATCATCGCGCTCGGCGCGACGACGTCGGCGCCGGCCTCCGCATACGCCACCGCCGCCGCGGCCAGCAGCGGCAGGCTCCTGTCGTTGTCCACCCGATGGCCGGAGAGCACGCCGCAGTGGCCGTGCGAGGTGTACTCGCAGAGGCAGACGTCGGCCATCAGCACCATGGACAGGTCCGCCTCGTGCAGCAGGCGCAGCGCCTCCGGCACCGGCCCGTGCCGGTCGGCGGCGCCGTGGCCCAGGTCGTCCTTGTCGTCCGGCACCCCGAAGAGGAGCAGGCCGCCGACGCGCAGTCCGGCCAGCCGGCGGGCGTACTCCACCACCAGGTCAGGGCTCAGACGGTCGTGGCCTCGCATCGACGGGATCGGCTCACGACGATTCGCGCCGGGCACCACGAACACCGGCGCCACCAGCTGGCGGGGGCTCAGCCTGGTCTCGCGCACCATCGCCCGGCTGGCCGCGGTGGCCCGCAGCCGGCGGGGGCGATCGACGAGCTCGAGCTTCTCCGCGGTCTCAAGCAACGCTGCTCACCACCTTTTGCATCAGTTCGCGTCCGGCCTGCTCGGCCATGCGCTGGCCGGCGGCCTCGGTCGGATCGGCGTCCAGGAAGACCACGCAGCGCGCGCTCCCATCGGGAGCCGCGGCGCCGGCGAGCAGGCACAGACGGCCTCCGGCCATCCCCGCCAGCGCCCCCACGGGCGCGCGGCAGGAGCCGCCCGTCGCCTCCAGCACGCGGCGCTCGGTGAGCACCGCGAGCCTGACCGCCGGGTCGTCCAGTCCCCGCAGCACCGCCAGCACCCGGTCGTCCTCCGCCCGGCACTGCACCGCCAGGGCGCCCTGGCCGGGAGCCGGGGGCAGCACCTCGGGGTCGATGCGCTGGTCGATGCGGCGGCCGGACCCGAGCCGGTCCAGGCCCGCGGCCGCGAGCACCAGCGCATCGATCTCGCCGGCGCCGAGGCGCCGGAGGCGCGTGTCCACGTTGCCGTGCAGCGGGAGGTGCCGCAGGTCCGGCCGGCGGTGGAGCACGAACCCGGCGCGGCGCGGGCTGTCGGTCCCGAACGTCGCGCCGGACGGCAGGGTGTCCAGCGTCAGAGCGCCGTCCCGCGTGACCAGGGCGTCGCGGGGGTCCTCCCGAGGCCCCGGGAAGGCGACGACCGCCAGCCCCTCGCGCATGACCAGCGGCACGTCCTTGGCGCTGTGCACGGCCATGTCGACGGCGCCGTCCAGCAGCGCCTGCTCCAGCGCGGTCACGAAGACGCCGACGCCCGGCGACATGTCGATCGGCCGGCTATCGCCCTCCGTCACGACCGTCACCAGCTCGACGCTGTACCCCTGCCGGCGCAGGACGGCGGCCACCAGGTCGCTCTGCAGCATCGCGAGCCACGAGCCGCGCGTGCCGAGGCGAATGGCGTCCGGGTTGGATTGACTCACAGGTTGAACAGCCTCCTCGCGGCCTCGTCGTGGCTGCCGTCCGGGTCCGCGCGCAGCGCGGTGACCGGCTCGTGCAGCAGGTCCGTGACGAGCTGCCGGGACATCGTCTCGATCAGCTCCCTCCCGCGTTCGTCCAGCTGGGGCAGGCGGCGCAGCAGACGCTCGACCCGCGCCAGGCGCCGGACCTCGCCGCGCTCGCGCAGCGCGATCAGCGTGCGCACGCTGCCGCGGCCGCGCAGCCAGCCCACGTACTCGCCCACGGCCTCCTCGACCGCCTGTTCCGCCTGGCGCACCCAGGCGGGCTCTCCGGGCGCGCGCTGCCACAGCTCGTCGATGCCGAGGAAGTCGGGGCCGAGCGCCAGGCGCACCCGGGCCGGGACCGCCGCGGGCGCCGACAGGTCGGCCAGCGGGGGCAGGCGGCGATCGACCAGCGTCTCCGCCGCATGGGCCAGCTCCACCCACTCGCCGCGCAGAGCGACCGCGACGCCGGCCATGTCGGGCGCTCGATGGGCGGCGGCGCGCAGGTCCAGCGCGGCGCGCTCCGGCCGGCGTCCGGCCACCATCACGACACCGCCGACCGAGGCGGCCGCCGACGCCAGCGAGGTCCCCTTGGCGCCGGTCCCGACGACGAGCACCGGCTGGCCGGCCAGTCGCCTCCGCTGCGCGAGCCAGCCCACCGCCCGCTCGGCCAGGCCGTCGCGGGCCGGCAGCGGCTCGGCGCGGGCCGCCCGGCCCACCGCGATCGCGGTCTCGAACAGGCGGCCGACGCGCTCGTCGGTGCCGCGCTCTCGCGCGTGGGCCAGCGCGTCGCGAACCTGGCCCAGGATCTCCGTCTCGCCGACCACCGCGCTCTCCAGCCCGGCCGCCACGCGCAGGAGATGGCGCACGGCCGCCTCGCCCTCCAGCAGCCGCATGTCGTCCCGGCTGGGACAGGGGCCGAAGCCGTAGACCTCGACGCGGTGGCACGTGGCCAGGAGCGCCCAGGAACGGTGGAGGTCGACCAGCTCGGTGAGCGCCGCCTCCAGCTGCGACCGCCCGTCGACGTCGATTTCACCGGCCTGGGCGACCAGCGCCCAGGGCCTGACCCCACTCTCGCCCAAATCTAGCTAAATCTATCAAAGACCGGTCAAATCTGGCGGCCGCCAGTGACGGATTGCGGCAACCAATCCGTCGATCCCGGCCGAGGCGGCCTCGGCCACCACCGCGAAGCCCTCCTCGGCGGCGACCGCGGTCGTGGAGGGACCGATCGTGACGGCCGGCAGCCGGCGGGCGCCCTCGCCGCCCAGACGGAGCAGGCCCCTGACGGCGGAGCCGGAGGCGAAGACCGCGGCGGCCAGCGCGGGGTCGGCGAGGGCGACCGCCATGCCCGGGCGCGAGGACTCCGGCCCGACCACCGTGTGATAGACCGCCAGCTCCTCGACGAGGGCGCCCGCGTCGCGCAGCGCCGCCGGCAGGTCCGCGGCGGCGGCGTCGGCCCTGGCCAGCAGGACGCGGGCGCCGGCCAGCGGCTGGACGTGCGCCATCGCCTCGGCGATCCGCACCCCCCGGCTCTCGGCGGGCACGGCGTCCACGGCGACGCCCCGGGCGGCCAGCACCGCGGCCGTTCGCGGCCCGACCGCCGCCCACCGCGTCGCGTCCGGACGGGTGCTCCTGGTCGCCAGCGCCTCGGCGCCCGTGGCGCTGGTGACCACCACCCAGTCGAAGCGGCCCAGGTCGGGCGGCTCGAAGGGCAGCGGCTCGGTGGCGACGGCCGGCACAGCGTGCACCCGGTACCCGAGGCCGCGCAGCCGCCGAACCAGCGGGTCACGGTCGCCATCGGGGCGGGTGGACAGGAGAGCGACCTCCACGCCTATGCGTTCTGCCAGCCTTCCATCAGGGCGAGCAGCAGCTTGTCGAACGCGCTCTCGGCGTCCACCAGCAGGCCCGTCGCCTCCCGCGTGTCCAGGCCGCGCTTTCGGGCCGTGCTCGCCAGCTCGCCGATGAACGGCTCCCGGAAGCGGAGGAACGTCTCCACCGCCTCACTGAGCGTGGCGCCCAGCTGCGCGGTGTGCCCTCCGTACTCAGCGGCGTGGCCGGCAGCCTCGTGCAGGTTGGCCATCGCCGGGGCCGGGGCATCCGCGTCGAGGTGGGCCAGCAGGCACTCCACCATGCGCCGGCCGCGCTCCCGGAAGAGCTGGCGGTCGGCGTCGGGAAGGTGAGGCCCCAGCATCGGGATCGGCCGGCCCTGGGCCAGGTCGAACATCCGGCGGTAGGCGCCGGTCATGCGCGCGCTGTCCGCGCCCAGAGTGGAGAGCTGCGGGCGCCGGGCCCTGCTGGCCGGCAGCAGAGCCAGGATCGCGGCGCGCGGGAACCGCCGGTGCCCGCCGGGCGTCGTGAAGCTGCCCACCTGGCCGCGATCCGCCCAGCGCCGCAGCGTCCCCTGGCTGATGCCCAGGAGCCGGCTCGCCTCGCCGAGACTGAGCCAGGTCTCCAGCTCGCCGGGCTCTGGCGCCGGCGGCGACGATGCCTGAACCTCCTCGAGCTCGCCCAGAACGGCTCAAATCTACCGGACCGGCGCGAAGCAGATCTTCAGGGGTGGTGCTGGGACTCGGGTCGCGCTCATCTGGGGGGACACCCCCCCGGAACGGAGGCTGAGGAAAGCGGCCGGGCCCTGTCCGTTGGGTTCGGGCGGCCCCGCAAGGGCCCGGCGCCAGCTACCGCGTGCGGCGGCGCAGGCTGGCGAGCAGAGAGGCCAGGACCGTCAGGGCGGCCAGGGCGGCGACCAGCGGTTCCGCCACGGCGCCTGGCCCGACGATGTCCCGCACCGCGCTGGCGCTCAGCACCTGCTTCCCGGCGGAGGCGCCGCCGTCCCTCCTCGAGGTGATCAGCAGCCTGCTCCGGTCGAGCAGATCGCCGGCCGTGCCCTCCCGGGCTCCGGCGGCCTCCGACGGCCCGCTGTCTCCGGCGGCGGCCCGGGTCGAGATCCAGCGGACCTGGCTGCCGAGAACCCGCCCGGCCCCCCGGCCGCCGCCTCCGGTCTGGTCGCCGGACGCGCTCACGCCGGCCGATCCAGGGGTGGTGGCCGCAGGCGATGGCGTGACCGGCGCGCCGGACGGGCCAGCCGGTGGCCGGACCGGCGCGCTGGACGCGCTGGACGCGCCGGACGGCAGCGCCGCCGGCGACCGGGCGTCACGGTCGTCGTCGGTGGTCCCCGACGAGCTCCGGTCGCGCCGGTCGGACCGGTCGCTCCCGCTGCCGGCCTGGCCGCCGGGGCCGTTCCGGTCGACAGAATCGGCGTGGCTCCTCCACGCCCGGAGTGAGACCGGCGCCACGATCGG
>DASYBH010000030.1:0-7197 GCA_036500885.1 Candidatus Dormiibacterota bacterium | reverse complement strand
GCCCGGGCAGCAACAGCCGACTCACTGAGTCGCTGCCGCGCGGGGTCGAGAGAAAGGCGGCGCAGCCGCGGCTGATGATCGCCCTCCCGAATCAGGGGACGCCGGCGCCCGTGCGGGTGCCGGTGCTGCTGGCACGCCAGCAGTCGATCCCCCTCGTCTGCCGGGGGTCAGGGGGGGCAAGTCGTCTTCATTATCACAAGCAGGGAGGGGGTCACGTGACACGAGCCGAACTGGTGCTGGACGCGCGGGCGGAGCTGGCGGAGGGGCCCTGCTGGCTTGCGGGCAAGGAGCAGCTCCTCTGGGTCGACATCATGGCGGGCCGCGTTCACCACTTCGACCCGACTACCGGGGACGACCGCTTCGTCGAGGTCGGTCAACCGGTCGGCGCCGCCGTGCCGGCCAGCGACGGCCGCCTGGCCCTGGCCGTCCGCGACGGCTTCGCGCTGCTCGACCTCGACAGCGGGCGCGTCGAGCAGCTGGCCGGCGTCGAGCGGGAGCTGAACGGCAACCGTATGAACGACGGCAAGTGCGACAGCGCCGGCCGCTTCTGGGCCGGCACGATGGCCCTCGACGTCCGACCGGGCGCCGGCAGCCTGTACCGCCTCGGCCCGAAGCGCGACGTGGAGCGCATGGTCACGGGCGTCACCATCTCCAACGGTCTCGGCTGGAGCCTGGACGACCGCCTGATGTACTACATCGATACGCCCCATCGCCGGGTGGACGTGTTCGACTTCGACTCGCCGGCCGGCGCCATCGCCAACCGGCGTCCATTCGTGACCATCGAGGGTCCCGGCTGGCCGGATGGGATGGCCGTCGACGCCGAGGGGGGCCTGTGGATCGCGATCTGGGGTGGAGGCAAGGTCCTCCACTACCTGAGCGACGGCACGCTCGCCGGCGGCGTCGAGGTACCGGTGTCGCAGGTCAGCAGCTGCGGCTTCGGCGGACCGGAGCTCCGGGACCTCTACATCACGACCGCGTGGCAGAACCTGTCGCCGGAGCGCCGGGCCGCCGAGCCGCTGGCTGGCGGTCTCTTCCGGCATCGTCCTGGCGTCGCGGGCCAGCCGACCCAGGTATACACGGCCCAGGGTTAGCCCAATTCTACCGGCTTATCTGATAGCCTGTCTATATCGTTTACCGCACCACGCATTGTAAGGGTGGAAGCGCAATGCAACCGACGACCCAGACTCAGAGCAGGTTTGCGGACAGCTGGACGGAGACCCTCGCAGCCGAGACGGCGGACCTGGAGCGGCGCAGCGTCGAGCGCGGCTACCGGCGCATGCTCGCGCTGACGGACCGCGTGCTGGGCCAGCTGGAGCAGCGCAACCTGGCCGGGCAGCGCCGCCTCGATCGCGTCGTCCAGCAGCACATCGAGCAGACGCTGCGCGAGCTCCCGCCCCGCGCGCAGTCTCGTTTCCCCGACGCGGCGCGAACGGTGCAGGAGGCGCTCGACGGCATCTTCGACGTGCAGGCGGAGCTGCTCCTGGTGCTGCAGCGGATGCTCCATTGGGATCGGCTGCTGGTCCCGCCCTGGGATGAGCCGGAGGACGACTACGTGGACGCGCCGCCGTCCCGGCGCACCGCCTGACCGCGGCCCGCGCCGTCGCCCGCTACCACTCCTTCTCGACCTCTTCTGCCGCCTCCTCCTCGGCTTCCTCCCCGTGCTCGATGATGTCGCCGGGCTGGAACAGGATGCCCTGCAGCACCTCGCGCCACGCGGGCATGCGGCGGAGCAGGAACTCGAGGTCCATGCCGAAGTGCTTGAACTCCTCGACCTGTGCGCTCCTCATGATCGCCCTGGCCTCGGCGTCGGTCTCCAGCGAGACGCGCTGCTCGTACCAGCCGATCGCCTCGGCCTCCTCGGTCAGCGAGGCGATCATGCGCGCGAAGGTGCGCGCGGACGGGCTCAGCTCCTGGGCGGGCTCGTGGTACTGGTCGAATCCCAACGTGGTCTCCTCCGTTGGCTGGTGTTGCTACGCGGCGCCGCGGAGCGCCTGCACCTCGCGGCTGACCGCCAGGCGCTCGAGGGCCGCGATCTCGACGCGGCGGACGCGCTGCGGTGAGAGCCCGAGCATCCGGCCCACGTCGCGGAGTGAGTGCGCCTCCCCGTCCCCGCCGAGCCCATAGCGCAGCCCGACGACCTGGCGCTCGACGTCGGAGAGCGCGGCGACCGCCTCGCGGAGCTGCCGATCCGCGAGGCTGACGCTGACGAGCTCCTCCGGTCCGGCGCCCTGAGCCGGAAGCAGATCGCCGAGCGACGTCTCCTCTTCCTCGCCGACCGGCCGGTCCAGGCTGGTGACCGTCCTCGCCACCTGGCGGAGGCTCCCCAGCCGCTCGAAGGACATCGCCGCGGCGTCCGCGATCTCCTCCTCAGTGGGCCTGCGGCCGAGCCGGGCCGTCAGCTCCGACTCGACGCGGAGCACGCGGCGCTCCAGCTCGACCACGTTCTCCGGGATCCGGATCTCCCGCGTCTTGCTGGCGAGCGCGCGCTGGATGCCCTGGCGCACCCACCACGTGGCGTACGTGGAGAACTTGAAGCCGCGGCGCCAGTCGTACTTGTCGACAGCCCGGATCAGGCCGAGGACCCCCTCCTGGATGAGGTCCAGGAGCGACAGGCCCATGCCCTGGTAGCGCCGCGCGACGGAGATCACCAGGCGCAGGTTCGAGATGACCATCCGGTCCCGCGCCGCACGGTCGCCCTGCTCGATGCGCCGGGCCAGCTCCACCTCCTCCTCGGCGGTGAGCAGCGGATGCCGATGCACCTCCTGGAGAAAGAGCTGCAGCGCGTCGGTCGTGGCGACGGCAATCTCGCCGTTGCTATAGTCCGACCCCGCCACCGTGGCGCGCCCGCAGTCGTCCCGCACGTCGATGCCGCGCTGCTGGGCGGCGTCGTACAGCGCGCGGACCCCGTCCTCGTCGAGCTCCAGCTCGACGGCGACGTCCTGGAGCTCCGACAGCGTCAGGCAGCCCTCCTCCTCGCCGCGGTCCAGCAGCCTCGCGACCTCGGCGCTCCGGAGCGGGTCGGGAGCGGTCGCCAACTCAGCTCCTCCGCACCAGGTGATTCCGTCTCGAGCGCTCGATCCTGAAAGCCATCACCCCCAATAATAGGACACCCAGACTATCAACATTGGAGCCAGGGAAGGTGGTGAAGGCGCGGCCCGTCCTGGAGCGTCGGCGGGAAGCAACGACGCTGTTGGCGAGTTGGAGTTGCCATGCCTCCCTTCTTTGGGTACCACATGCCCAGCTTCACCTTTCCCGGCGTCCCGCCCGAAGGCCTCTTCGACCGCGTGGCCACGCTGGCGCTGGCCGCGGAGGCGGCCGGCTTCGACGCGGTCACGGTGATGGACCACTTCTATCAGATCGGCGGAGTCGGCTCCGAGGACCAGCCAATGCTGGAGGCCTACGTCACGCTCGGAGCGCTCGCCGCCCGCACGAGCCGGGTGCGCCTGGCGACGCTGGTCACCGGCGTCACGTACCGCAACCCGGCCCTCCTCGCCAAGATGGCGACCACACTGGACGTCATCTCGGGCGGCCGCGCGATCTTCGGGATCGGGGCGGCCTGGAACGAGTCCGAGCACACCGGCTACGGCTTCGACTTCCCGCCGATCGGGGAGCGCATGGACCGGTTGGACGAGGCGCTCACGATCGCCAGGGCGATGTTCACCCAGGATCGCCCCACGTTCGAGGGCAAGCACTACAGGATCGACAGGGCCCTGAACTGCCCGCGCCCGATCCAGGCTGGCGGGCCCAGGATCCTGATCGGCGGGGGCGGCGAGCGTCGCACGCTGCGGCTGGTCGCGCGTCATGGCGACATCTCGCACTGGTGGGGGACGCTGGACGAGCTGAAGCACAAGAGCGAGGTGCTGGACCGCCACTGCGAGGCGGAGGGTCGCGACCCCTCCACCATCCTGCGAACGCTCGGTGCGCCGGTCGTGCTGGTCGGGGACGAGCGCGAGGCGAGCGCGGTGCTGGAGCGGGTCCCGCCCGCCCGACGGGGGATGATCACTCCGGCAACCGTCGAGCAGGCGGCCGAGATCCTGGGGAAGTACGTCGATGCGGGCTTCGGCGGCTTCACGTTCAACAACCCGCTCATGGACACGCCGGAGGCGCTGTCCCGTGCGGGAGAGCTGATCGGGCTCCTGAGTTAGGGCGGCAGCTACAGGTTCAGTACGGATGGCGGCCGGACCCACGGATTGGCCCGGCCGCTGTCCTCAGCGGCCGCGGTCGCCGGAATCCACCGACGCAGCGCAGCGTACGCGGTCGCGGCGCCGTCCCCCCAGATGAGCGGGACGGCTATCGTTGAGGCGATGGCTGTCGCTCCGCCGCCTGCCTGGACCGCCCTCCTCTGGCTGGACTGGCGCCTGCTCCGCAATCGCGCTCGCGCGATCGCGCGCAACCCCAGGCGACTGGTGCCCTGGCTCCTCTTCCTGGTGCTGCTCGCGCCCAACGCCGTCAACCGCCTGGCGATCGCGTCGGCGACACGTCGTTCCGGCGGCACGTCGCTGGCCATGATCGTGGCACCCGCCGGGCCGTACGTGCCTGGCGCGGCGCTCGTGCTTCTGGGGGCCGTGCTCTGGCAGGCGGGCGGGCGCCCACCCGCGGCGTTCCAGTCGCCCGCCGACGGCCGGTTCCTGGTCGGCGCCGGGATGTCGCCCCGACTGGTCCTGGCCTGGCTGGCTCTGCGGAGCGTCCGGCGCCTCCTCCTGGCCGGGGTCTTCTACCTGGCCCTGCTGGGGCTCTCGATTCCCGGCAACGGCCTGTCCAACGCTCACCTCCTGGTGGCGACGGCGGGCATGACCTCCTACCTCTGGCTCCTCTTCGGCGCCCGCATCGCGCTCTTCGCCGTGCGGACCCGCGCCCCGAACGCCGCGCTGGAGTGGGTCGGCATGGCCTTCGCGGCCGCGGGCCTGCTCACGGTGGGCGCGGTGCTCACCGGCGTGGGTGCGGCCGGACCGCTGAGCGCGCTGCCACCGGGGAGCTGGCTCCGCGGAGCGTTCGAGGGGAACCTGCCGGCCGTCGGCCTGCTCATCGGGCTGGCGATCGGGCTGGCGGTGGCCGGCGTCGCGGGAGCCGGCGACTGCCTGCCCGAGCTGTGGATGGCGTCCAGCCGCGGCTTCGAGCTCCGCCGGCACATGAGGGGCGGGCTGGGCGGCCTGATCGCCGCGCGCACCCACCGGAATCGCGGCGACCGCCGGGCGACCGCGGCCTCCCGGCCGGGCGTGTGGGCGCCGCCCGGCGCGTGGGCGCTGGCGTGGAAGGAGTGGCTGACGCTGCTCAGGGTGCGCGGGGGCCTGCAGCTGCACGCGGCGCTGCTGGTCGGGGCGGTGATCGCGGGAACGGTCGCCGGCGTGCTGACCGTCGGGCGGCCGGAGGTCGTGGGCCTGATCCTCGCCTACGCGCTCTTCCTCTTCAGTGTCATGACCAACCTGCTGGCGCTCCGGCTGGCGGCCGACCTGCGCAGCCCGATGTGGTGGCTCTCGGCCGACCCGCTCTGGCGGCGCCTGGCGGTGCTGACGCTGTCCAGGGCCGCGCGGCTCGGGGTGCCGCTCGCGCTGTTCGGAGCCGTCCTGGCCGCCATGGCGAGCGGCCAGCTGTGGCTGCCGTTCTGCTTCGCGCTGGTGGCGATGACGCTGGCCTGGATGATCTCGGCGCTCGGCCTTGCCTCGTACTCGGTCCTGCCGGCCTCCAGCGACCTGCGCGTGGCGCAGATGCTGCGCATCTTCTCGCTCTACGCGGCGCTCCTGCCGGTCGGCCTGGCGATCGTCCCCGGCACCCTCGCCCGCAGCCTGCCGCTGGTGGTGGGCGGAGGCATGGTGGCGCTGGCCGCGGAGACCCTGGGACTCATCGCGTTCGCGACCCACCGGCTCCGAGGCAACGGCCTGGCCTTCGCGCGAGAGGAACGCCATTAGAAGGGGGGCCTGTCCCCCTTCCACCTCAGCCGCCCTGTAAGCCGAGCTCCTGGTTCACGAAGCGGCGGACGACCGCGGACAGCTCGCTGGGCGTCACGTGCGTCTTCACCAGCCAGGCCAGCGCGCCCAGGCTGCGGCTCTCCTCGACCAGACGGGGCTCGTCGTACGCGGAGAGCATGACGACCGGCTGGTCACGTGTCCGCTCGTCTCCGCGCAGGGCCCTGAGCACGCCCGGGCCGTCGAGCCGCGGCAGGCGGTAGTCGAGGAGGACGAGTGCCGGACTCACCTCCCGGACCAGGCGCAGCCCGATCTCGCCCTCGTCGGCGACGACGACGCGAAACCCGTCCATCTCCAGCCGCACCCGGTACATCGCGGACACGGCCGCGTCGTCCTCCACCAGGAGGACGTGGACCTTGCCCGTGACGGCGCTCCCACCGCTCATTCCGCTCACCCTGCGCTTCGCCCCTGCCCCCACCGTCCAAGCGGAGCGCATCGCGAACGCTGCGGATACTGTAGGGCCGAGCGGCGCCCACAGCAAGCGTGGGGCTGAAGTGAGACAGCCGGAAATCTGTCTCGGCGTCATCCGGCCGGCCCGGCCAGCCGGTGCGCCAGGCCAGCCGTCGCGGGGTACAGCTCGCGGTAGAGTCCGTACTGGCGCTCGTAGACCGCGGCACGGGCCGGGTCCGGCTCCACGACCTCCGCGCGCAGGGTGATCCTGGAGCACGCGTCCGCCACGTCGTCGAAGACCCCCGCAGCCACCCCGGCCAGCAGGGCAGCCCCGTAGGCCGGCCCCTCGGCTGCGGCGGTCCGCACGACCGGCGCTCCGTACACATCCGCCTGGAGCTGCAGCCAGAGCGTGTTGCCGGCACCCCCGCCCGTCGCCCTGACCTCGGTCGGCGCCACTCCCAGGCCGCGCATGATCTCCAGCGCGTCGCGGAGGCTGAAGAGCACGCCCTCCATCAGCGCCCGCGTCAGGTGGGCGCGGCCATGGCGGACGGTCAGGCCGAAGAACGCGCCGCGGGCCAGCGGGTCCATGTGCGGCGTGCGCTCGCCCGTCAGGTGGGGCAGGAAGAGCAGCCCCTCCGCGCCCGGCGGAGCGCCGGCCGCCTCCGCGCAGAGGTCGTCGTACGAGCGGTCGCCCCCCAGCACCTCGCGCCACCAGCCCAGCGACCCGCCGGCGGACAGCGTCACCCCCATCAGGTGGTAGCGGTCCGGCACCGCGTGGCAGAACGCGTGGACGCGGCCCGACGGGTCGGGGGCGAACTCGTCGCCGTGCGCGAAGACGACCCCG
>DASYBH010000029.1:0-3967 GCA_036500885.1 Candidatus Dormiibacterota bacterium | reverse complement strand
GGCACAGGCGGAGGCTCTCCTCCATCAGCGCCGCCGATCGTTCGTGCTCGCCGGCGCGCGCCCTCACCACGGCCAGGCCCATGAGCGACCTGGCGAGACCCAGCGAGTCCCCCAGCCGGCGTCTGATGACGTTGGCCTCCGCCAGCATCGCGGCCGCGTGGCGGAGGTCCCCGAGCTCCATCGCGCCGTAGGCCAGGTTGGCGAGGCACATGGCGATCCCGTGGTCGTCGCCCAGCGACCTGAAGCTCAGGAGGCTCTCCTCGTGGAGGGCGATCGCGGCATGGTTGTCGTTCCTGTCCAGGGCCACCATTCCCAGGTTGTTCAGCACCCGGGCGATGCCGTCCCGGTCGTCGAGCGCCCGGTACAGCGCCAGGCTCGCCTCGTAGCGTGCGGCCCGGCCGGCGTGGTCGCCCCACGTGCTCAGGTTGCCGGCCGCGTTGAGCGCCCGCGCTCGCGTCTCCGGCCTCACCTCGCCGGGCCGGGCCAGCAGCTCCTCGAGCCAGGCCAGGCCCTCGCGCAGGTGCCCGCGTCTCTCCCAGAAGCGCCACAGCCGTCCGGCCAGCGCCAGCCCGACCTCGATCTCGCCGCTCTCGCACGCCCATCCCAGCGCCGCCCGCAGGTTGCCGTGCTCCCGGTCGAGCTGGTCCAGCCAGGTGCGCTGACCGCCTCCCGTGAGCGCCTTCTCCGCCGTCTGGGCGAGGTCCAGGTAGTACGCGGCATGGGCACGCGAGGTCGCGTCAGCCTCCGCCCCCAGCAGCTCCCGCGCGTACTCGCGCACGGTCTCCAGCGTGTTGACCCGGAGGTCGATGCCCCCCGCCTCGCACTGCACCAGGCTCTTGTCGAGCAGCCCGGTGAGCGTCTCCAGGACCCTGTCGGGCAGCGGGCCCGCCGCCTGGCAGACGGCTTCGATCGCCGCGGCCGGCGCACCTCCGGCGAAGACCGAGAGCCTGCGGAAGAGCGCCTGCTCGCTCGCGGACAGCAGGCTGTGGCTCCACTCCAGCGCGGCGCGCATCGTCTGCTGGTGGGCGGGCGCGTCCCGGGGGCCGCCCACCAGCACCTGGAGACGGTCCTTCAGCCGCCGCAGCAGCGCCTCGGGGGTCAGCCGCCTGATCCAGGGAGCGGCCAGCTCGAGCGCCAGGGGAATGCCGTCCAGCCGCCGGCACAACTCGGCGACGGGGGGCGCGTTCGATGCGGTGAGGCGGAAGTCCGGTGAGGCGGCCACGGCGCGCTGCACGAAGAGCGTCACCGAGCTCGGGACCGACAGCGGGCGGACGGTCATCTGGTGCTCGCCGCGCAGGCCCAGGGTCGCGCGGCTGGTGACGAGGAGGTGCAGGGCGGGACACCGGGCCAGCAGCTCGGACAGCACGCGCGCGGCCGGCAGGAGCTGCTCGAAGTTGTCGAGCACGAGGAGCAGCTTCCGGGCGCCGATGCGCTCGGCGAGCCGGTCCACCAGCGCCGAGCCCTCGACGTCGAGCACGCCGGCGACCTGGCAGATGGCGGAGCTGACCAGCTCGTGGTCGGTGAGCGACGCCAGGGGAACGAAGAGGACGCCCCCGGGAAAGTCGGCGTCCAGGGCGCCGGCCACGGCCAGCGCGACGCGGGTCTTCCCGACGCCCGGGCTGCCGGTGAGCGTGAGCAGCCGGACCTGCGGCCGGCGCAGCAGGTCGCGGGCGAGATGCAGCTCACGTTCGCGACCGATGAGCGGTGTCGGCGGCGCCGGGAGCGGCGGGCTCCGCCTGCGTCCCGTCCGCGGTGACCGGCGCACCGCCGCGGCCAGCTCCTCGCGCTGCCGCGGCGACAGGCCGAGGGCGTCCGCGAGCAGCTCGACGGTCGTCCTGTACGGGTTCCTGCGCACGCCGCGCTCCAGCGCGCTGATCGCTGGCAGGCTGAGCCGCGAGCGCTCGGCGAGGGCCTCCTGCGTCAACCGCGCGGCCAGGCGGTGTCGCCGCAGCAGCTCTCCGAATGCCGGCAGCCCGTCATCGGCACGGCCCATCGGTTCCCTCTCCCCACGGTTGGGCTCCTGACGCCTCCCGTACGCCTCACAACTGTACGCACGCGGCGTGCGGGTGTATCTGGACGAGGTGCGGCGGCGTGCCTAGCCTGTGCTCGCGACCGCGGCAACCGCGGCAAAGGCGGCACCGGAGGGGGGGTCAGATGGTGGGGTTGAGCCTCAGGCGGCTGAGCGTCGGGCTCGTGGTGTCGCTCACCGCGTTCATGCTGAACGGATCGTTTCCCGGCCTGGGCACGGTCGCCCGGGCGTCCAGCTCGGCGGCGCCGAACCGCTTCGATCCGACGTCGCGCGCCACCTCCACCAGCGGGGTGCCCGCGGCCCGGCCGGCGCCGGCGCCCTCCAGCGGCAGGGGGTCGGCCCAGGCCGGCGCAGGGCGGACCCCGCAGGTGACCATGCAGCCGGCCACGCTGGCGCTGGACCCATCCAGGCCGGGGCACCTCACGAGCAGCGACTCGGCGCTGGAGCTGGACGTCCCGGCGGGAGCCGTGAGCAGGAGCGACGTGTCCGCGGCGGGCGGGAGCATGAGCCTGCTCGTGCGCCAGGTGGCCCCGGCGTCGGGCGGCAGCGCCGGAGGCTCGGGGCACTTCACGTTCGGCACCTACCTGGTGCAGGCGCTGGACGCGAACGGCCGGCTGGCCACCCACGGGCTGCGCCAGCCGCTGGGGGTCAAGCTCCACTACGCGAATCGCGCCGGGGCGGCGGCCGACGTCAGCCACGCGGTGGCGGTGGTCAACGCCTCGCTGCCGCGCTCGGTCGACCTGAACCCGGCCGCGACGCCGGGACGCCCGGCCGCGACCAGCGCCGCTGCCACGACCAGGTCCCCTGCCACGAAGCCCAGCCTGGGGCCGACCGTCACGCGGAGGGCCGCGGTCGATCCCGCGAGCGGGACGCTCTCGACCAGCGCCCCGGCCAGCAGCGCCAGCACCACCGTCAGCTTCGCCACGGTCGCGCCGGTCGCCGCGTTCGGGGGGCCCGACCGGTTCGAGACCAACCTCAGCGCCGGCGCGCTCGTCATGCCCAACGCGCTGAGCCTGCCGGCCGGGCCGGGGGGCCTGACCCCGCCGCTGAGCCTCACCTACGACAGCTCCGCGGTGACCGACCAGCACAACGTGGCGGCGGCGGCGCCCTGGGTCGGAGAGGGCTGGAACCTGTCGCTGGGCATGATCAGCTGGTCCGAGCGCGACACGGCGCTCGGGTGCTGCCCGAACCCCGACTTCAACCCCAGCTGGCAGCTGATGGACGGCTTCGGGACCAGGGCGGAGCTGATCCCACCCAACCTGAGCACCAGCACCTACTACGACGACTACAACGGGACCGCGATCAGCGCGAGCCCCATCACCTGGCACACGGCCCCGGAGACGCACGCCCGCGTGATCTCGTTCCAGGGCCCGAACGCGCTGCCGGGGATGGCGGCGGTGCCACCGTGCTTCCGCGTCTTCCTGCCCAACGGGGTCATGGAGGAGTTCGGCTGCACGCGGGATTCGCTGCAGTTCTATCCGCAGGCGAGCGGGCCCAACACGGGCCTCGACTACATCGCCAACTGGCTGCTCGACCTGATCACGGACCCCCACGGCAACCAGATCCATGTCACCTACCAGCAGGACGTCCAGACCGGCGCCGCCGGCGTCAGCTACCCGCGTGACGCGGTGATGGCGACCGTGGAGTACGACTCGCCGGGCTGCCACAACTCGCAGGCCGCCTGCACCGGAGCGGCGTGGGCGCCGCTGATGCGGGCGAGCTTCCAGACCTCGCACACTGTCGCCCACGTGGCCGGCAGCGCCTGCCCGGCGAACGGCAGCCTCCGCTGCGACGACCCGGTCGACCTCTCGGGGAGCGCCGGCCTGGCGCCGCCGGCCGTGGAGAGCACGATCGTGCTCAACGACGTGCTCGTGCAGGTGCGCGCCAGCGGCAGCGCCGCCTGGAACACGCTGCGCGCCTATCAGCTCGCCTACGACC
>DASYBH010000028.1:0-9284 GCA_036500885.1 Candidatus Dormiibacterota bacterium | reverse complement strand
GGCGTCAGCATGTCCGCGAGCAGCTCGCGCTGCACCGGCACGAGGGGTTGGTCGCGGGCGAGCGCGGGCTCGCCCACCGCAGAGGCAGTGTGTCCGCTCATCTCATCTCATCTCGTCTGATCTCAGGGCTGACTGGGTGCTTGGAGCTTGGAGCCTTGCCGAGTTTATCAGGCGATCGAGCCATTTCCGGCAGTGGCACGATGCATGGCATGGACACGATCAGGACCGTCGACTATCACACGGCGGGCGAGCCGTTCCGCATCGTGGTCGGCGGCGTGCCCCCGCTGGAGGGGGCCACGGTGCCGGAGCAGCGGCGCTGGGCCGGCCGCCATCTCGACCACGTCCGCCGGCTGCTCGTCAACGAGCCTCGCGGGCACGCGGACATGTACGGGTGCTTCGTCACGAGCTCGGCCGCCGCGGACCTGGGCGTCGTCTTCTTCCACAACGAGGGCTACTCGACGGCGTGCGGCCACGGCACGATCGCACTGGTCACGTGGGCGCTGGAGAGCGGGCGCCTGCCGTGTGGGGACGGCGAGGTCGAGGTGGCGGTCGAGGTCCCGTCGGGATGCCTGCGCACCTGGGCGACCGTCCGCGGCGGCGACGTGACCGCGGTCCGCTTCCGCAACGTGCCGTCGTTCGTGCTGCGCCGCGAGGTCGAGGCAGCCGGCTGCACCGTGGACGTGGCCTTCGGGGGCGCGTTCTACGCGATCGCCCCGGCGCCGGCGCCGGTCGACCGGACCGGGCTCGCCGAGCTCGTCGCGCGGGGCCGGGCGGTCCGGCAGGCGCTGAACCGTGCCGGCGACGTCGTCCACCCGCTGGAGCCCGAGCTGCGCGACGTCTACGGCGTGATGTGGACGGACGGCGCCCGCAACGTGACGGTGTTCGCGGACGGCGCGGTCGACCGCTCGCCGTGCGGCAGCGGCACGTCGGCCCGTCTGGCGCTGCTCGACGCGACCGGCGAGCTGCCACGCGGGCACACGCTGCGCCACGAGAGCGTGGCCGGCACGGCGTTCGAGGGCCGGGTGGTCGCCGGCGCGGTGGTGGCGGGCATCCCCGCGGTCGTCACCGAGGTCACCGGCACCGCGCACCTGACGGGCCGGCACGAGTTCGTGCTGGAGCCCGACGACCCGGTGGGCACCGGCTTCCTGCTGCGGTGACGCCGGTCAGGCCGGGAGGGCAGCCACCCGGTACTGCCTGACCAGAGGGTCCCGCGTGACGATCACCAGGCCTTCCTCGAGCGCCTGGCCGACCAGCATGCGGTCGAACGGATCGCGGTGCAGTGGAGGTAGTCCGGCAGCTCTGATGGCGTGGCGGGAGCAGACGGTCAGCTCCTCCATTCCCGCTGCCTCGGCCGCCTCCAGGAAGGACTCAGGCATCTCGAGCTTTCCCAACGCCGCCTTGATCGCGGCCTCCCACACGCTGGCGGCACTCAGCATGACGCGGTTGCCGCCATCGGCGATGGCCTCCTGCGCCTCCGCCGCCAGACTGGTCGGATCGATCAGCCACCAGAGGGCGACATGCGTATCCACCAGGATGTTCACCCTCCGAAGAGCTCTTCGATCTCGGGCATGGGCTCATCGAAATCCGGTGCGACGCGAGCTCGGCCGCGCCACTGACCCCCGGACCTGCGTCGAGGAGGCTCTCTGTGCTGAACGATGTCGGCGACCGGCACACCGTTCCGGGCGATGATCACGTGCCGACCCTGGCGGGCCAGCTCGACCAGCTCTGAAAGGCGGCTCTTCGCCTCGTGCATGTTGAACACCACGGTTAGCTAAGGTTAGCTCACTGCCGTGTCGGTGTGGCCGCTAACTGCCCGCGCTCTTGGACTTCATCTGGCGCTTGACGTCGCGGGCCTGGGCCATCGACTCCGGCGAGTCCACGTCGGCGACGCTGTGCCACGACGCCGCGTAGCGCTCCCAGCCGGGCGGTTGGACGCCGTACTTCTTGGCCAGCACCGCGATCGTGATCTGCGTCTTCTGCTCGCCGAAGCCGGGCAGGCCGGACACGCGCCTGGACAGCTCCGCCCCGTCGCGCACGTCCCGCCAGACGGCGCCGGCGTCGCCTCCGTACTCGCTCTCCACCACCTGGCAGAGCTGCTGCACGCGGCGAGCCATGTTGCCGGGGAAGCGGTGCAGCGCCGGCCGCTCGCGGAAGACGGCATCCAGCCGCTCGGAGTCCATGCGCGCGATGGTGCCCGCGTCGAGGTGCCCGAGCCGCTGCTGCAGGTCGTACGGCCCGCTGAAGGCCTTCTCCATCTTCACCTGCTGGTCCAGCACCAGGCCAATCAGCAGCGCCAGCGGGTCCGTCTCGAGCAGCCTGTCGGCCTCCGGCCGTCCTGTCCACATGATTGGCATCCCCGCACAATAGTCCACGGATGGATGAACCCGCCTGGGCGTCTGCGACGATGGTCGTCGAACTGGTGCGTTCCGGGCGGCTGGACGCGCAGGCGGTCGTCCGCGATCAGCTCGAGCGCATCCGCAGGCTGAACGCGAGGGCCGGCGCCTTCGTGCACGTCGACGAGGCGGCGGCCGCCCGTGGCGACGGCCCGCTGGCGGGCGTCGGGCTGGCCGTCAAGGACACGCAGCCGGTCGCGGGGATGCCCTGGACCTACGGTTCTCCGAAGTGGCGGCATCGCGTCGCCGGGGAGGACGCCGTACCCGTCGCCCGCGCGCGGACGGCCGGCGCCGCGATACTCGGCAAGACCAACACGCCCGAGCTGGCCGCCTCGGTCAGCACCGTCAACGAGCTCTTCCCGCCGACGCGGAACCCCTGGCGAGAGGACATCACGCCCGGCGGCTCGAGCGGCGGCAGCGCCGCGGCGGTCGCGGCCGGGCTCTGCACGATCGCCTTCGGCGACGACATGGGCGGCTCGATCCGGATCCCCGCATCGTGCTGCGGCATCGCCGGTCTGCGGCCCTCGCCGGATGCGGTGCCGGCGGAGGACCCCAACCCGATCCGGCTGAGCGTTCGCGGCCCGCTGGCGCGCTCGGTCGCCGACCTGCGCCTGGCGTTCGCGGTGATGACGGGCCGGGCGGCACCCGCCCCGGCGCCGCGGCGGGCGCTGCGCGTCGCGGTGGTGCGCGCGAGCCCCGTCCCGAGCGACCCGGCCTGCGAGGACGCGCGCGAGCGCGCGGCGCGCGCCCTCGAATCGTCCGGGCACTCGCTGCACGGGGTCGACTGGGACCCGATGCCGGTCGCGCGGGCGTACCGGGTGGTGCGCCCGGCCAGCGTCGCCGCCATGCCGGGCGAGCCGGGCGACTACGGCCAGGCGGCCGGCGAGCTGATCGCCGAGGGCCGGGCGCTCGGCGTCCGCGAGTACCTGGAGGCGTTCACGAGTGGGCTGGAGGCGGCCGGCCACGTCCGCCGGCTGCTCGAGGACCACGATGCGATCCTCACGCCCACCCTGGGTCGCCTGCCGATGCCGATCGCGGAGGCGCCCCCCTTCCTGGGCGAGGCCTGGAGCAGCTACACGCAGTTCGTGCTGCCGGTCAGCTTCGCCGGCCTGCCGGCGGTCAGCGTCCCGGCCGGTGTCACGGGCCTCCGGCCGCTGCCCGCCGGCGTGCAGCTGGTCGGCCGCCCGCTCGACGAGTGGGCGCTGCTGGACCTGGCCGAGCAGCTGGAGGGCGCTGACGGATTCGGCTTCCAGCGCCCGCCCGGCTGGTGACGGCGCCGAGCGCACGGTCCGGCACGAAATGAAATGCGGTCCGGCGCCCGGCGCCGGACCGCTCTCTCCCTACCCTCCCGGCGGTCTACTGGTCCTCGCCCGCGGCGGCCAGCTCGTGGCCGCGCTTGGCGAGCTCGTCCACGACGCCCGGGTCCGCCAGCGTCGTGGTGTCCCCCAGCGCGCGGTTCTCGGCGACGTCCCGAAGCAGCCGGCGCATGATCTTACCCGAGCGTGTCTTGGGCAGCTCGGGCGTGAACACGATGTTGGCGGGCGCCGCGAACCTGCCGATCTTGACGCCCACGTGGTTGCGCAGCTCGAGCAGCCGCTCCGGCGATCCCTCCACGCCGCCCTTCAGGGTGACGTAGGCCACGATCGCCTGGCCGGTGGTCGCGTCGTTGCGACCGCACACCGCGGCCTCTGCCACGCTGGGATGGTCGACGAGCGCCGACTCGACCTCGATGGTCGAGATGCGGTGCCCCGACACGTTCATCACGTCGTCCACGCGGCCGAGCAGCCAGAAGTCGCCGTCCTCGTCGACGCGCGCCCCGTCGCCGGCGAAGTAGAACCCTGGGAAGCGGCTCCAGTACGTCTGCACGTACCGGTCGTGGTCGCGGTAGAGACCGCGGAGCATCGCCGGCCACGGGCGCTTCAGCACGAGGTAGCCCGCGCCGCCGGGTCCGACCTCCTCACCCCGGTCGTTGTACACGGCCGCCTGCACGCCGGGGAACGGCCTGGTCGCCGAGCCCGGCTTCAAAGTCGTCACGCCGGGAAGGGGCGTGATCAGGATCATGCCGGTCTCGGTCTGCCACCAGGTGTCCACGACGGGAGTCCGGTTGCCGCCGATGTGCTCGCGGTACCAGACCCATGCCTCCGGGTTGATGGGCTCGCCCACCGAGCCGAGCAGCCGCAGCGAGCTCAGGTCGTGCCTCTGCGCGTGCTCCGGTCCCCACTTCATGTGGGTGCGGATCGCGGTCGGCGACGTGTACAGGATGTCGACCCTGTACCGCTCGACGACGTCCCACCAGCGGTCCCTGTCGGGATAGTCGGGCGTGCCCTCGTAGATGACGCCCGTGGTCCCGTTGCAGAGCGGTCCGTACACGATGTAGCTGTGCCCGGTCACCCAGCCGATGTCCGCCGCGCACCAGTACACGGAGTCCGGCCTGGCGTCGAAGATGTAGTGGTGGGTGGTCGCCGTGCCGACCAGGTACCCGCCGGTGGTGTGCACGATCGCCTTGGGCTTGGCGGTGGTGCCGCTGGAGTAGAGCAGGTACAGCAGGTCCTCCGAGTCCAGCTCCTCGCACGGGCAGCTGGCCGGGTCGTCGCTGAGCCCGTCCACCAGCTCGTGCCACCAGACGTCGCGGCCCTCCCGCATGGTCACGTCGCCCCCGGTCCGCCGGCAGACGACCACGTGCTCGACGGTCGGCGACTGCGCCGCGGCGTCGTCGGAGGTCCGCTTGAGCGGCACGCGGTTGCCGCGCCGCCATCCCTCGTCCTGGGTGATCAGGACCTTGCACTCCATGTCGTTGAGGCGACCCTGCAGCGAGTCGGCGCTGAAGCCGCCGAACACGACGGTGTGGGGCGCGCCGAGACGGGTGCAGGCGAGCATCGCGATCGGCAGCTCGGGGATCATCCCCATGTAGATCCCGACCGGCGTGCCCTTGCCCACGCCCAGCTTCTTCAGGCCGTTGGCGAAGCGGGTGACCTCGCGCTGGAGCTCGGCGAACGTGAGTGACCGCCGGTCGTCCTCCGGCTCACCCTCCCAGTAGTAGGCGACCTTCTCGCCGTTCCCGGCCTCGACGTGCCGGTCGACGCAGTTGTAGCAGATGTTCACCCGGCCGCCCAGGAACCACTTCGCGTACGGCAGGTTCCACTCCAGGACCTGGTCGAACGGCTTGAACCAGGTGACGCGCCGCAGCGCCTCCTGGCGCCAGAAGCCCTCGAAGTCCTCCGCGCGCTGGTAGATGTCCGGCTGAGCGTTGGCCTGGGCCGAGAACTCGGGGACGGGCGGATAGCGACGCTCCTCGAGGAGGAGCGTCTCGATCGCGTGCCCGTCGGTCGGTTCAGAAGTCATGGGCGAACTCCTAGGAGCGTCGAATTTGAGGTATGGGTAGCCTACGCCTCCACCCGGCGACCCGGACGCGCGGGCCCGACGCCCTCGCTCCACAGCGGACCGCCCACGGGCAGCACCGGCCGCGCCGACATCCCGTTGACCACCCCCGCCGCGGACGCGTACCAGGCCGCAATTGCAGTGAGGATGCCGACGTAGCCGCCGAGCTGCACCAGGCCGGTCCCCGCCGCGCTGCCGGAGAAGTTGCCGATGAAGAGCAGGATCTCGGTGACCTCCAGGGTCAGGAAGACCGTGAAGACGGCCACGTTGATGCGAGCGCTCCAGACCAGCATGTACGTGTTGAAGATCGCGAACGCGAGCAGGATCCAGCCCAGCGACTGCGTGATGGCGGAACCCGCGACCTGGCGGAACAGCACGAGCACGATGAAGGCGGCGAGGCCCATCCAGAACCCGCCGTACGTCGAGAACGCGGTGGCGCCGAACACGTTGCGGTTGCGGAACTCCCACATGCCCGCCACGAACTGGGCCAGACCGCCGTAGAAGATGGCGACGCCGAAGAAGGCGAGCAGGGGTGCGGTCGTTGCGCCGAACGCGTTGTGGGCGCTGAGCACGAAGGTGGTGAGCGCGAAGGCTCCCAGCCCGAGTGGGGCCGGGTCAGCCACCGGCAGAGCAGAACGCTCTTCCGCCATGTCCTACAACCTCCTACTTACCTGAGCGGAGTTGACGGCCCGTCTGTGCCCAAACCCCCAGACGGGCCTGGGATAGTTGATACGCCGCAATGGAGCCCGCCGATACCACCCTGCAGCGAGCGGTCGTGCTGGCCGGCCGAGCGGTCGCGAGCGACCGCTGAACGGCAGGTGCTTGCCGGATCCGCTCCTTTGCGAAATCATCAGCTGTGGATGAGCTGGGAGGTCGCGCTGGCGCAGGGGACCCTCACCGCCATGGCGGCGGTGTTCGTGTACCTGCTCCTCCGGCGCCAGCGACGCGGGTTCGGCACGCTGGAGGAGAGAGCGACGCTGCGCACGCTGGCCTTCGCCACCTCCACGCTGCGCAGCCTGCGCGGCGGCCTGAGCGCGGCCAGCGCCAGCCGGGTCCTGGCCGAGGTCGCCGAGCAGGCGGGGGCCGCCGCCGTGGCCCTGTACGACCAGGGGGGCCTGCTGGGCTTCCACGCCGCCTCCGCCGGGCCCGCCGAGAGCCACCGGCTCCATGCCGGCGTCGAGTCGCCGGCCGTGCTGGAGGCGCTGGCCGCGGGCCGGCTCAGGTTGGTGCACCTCCATCCGCGGGCCGGGCCGCATCCGGGCGTGGCCGCGCCCGCCAGGTTCAAGGAAGACGACTTGCCCCCCCTGACCCCCCGGCAGACGAGGGGGGGAGTTGAGGACCTGGCTGCCGACATGTGCGAGCTTCGCTCGGGCGTGGTCGCGCCGCTCGTGGTGGGGGACAGGGCCGTGGCGGCGCTGGTCACCTACCACGTGCAGACGCCGGGTCCCGCGGCGCTGCGGATCGCCTCCGACCTGGCCGAGCTCCTGGCGACCCAGCTCCGGCTGCAGGATGCGGAGCGGCAGCGCGTGGCGCTGGCCCGCAGCGAGCTGCGCGCGCTGCGAGCCCAGATCTCGCCGCACTTCCTCTACAACACGCTGAACACCATCGCCGCCTTCATCCGTACCGATCCCGACCGGGCTCGCGAGCTCGTGCTGGAGTTCGCGGACTTCACCCGCCGCGCCTTCCGGGCGCCGCAGGGCGAGTTCACCACGCTGGCGGACGAGCTGGTCTACGTGCGCCAGTACCTCCAGCTCGAGCAGGCCCGGCTCGGCGACCGGCTGCGCATCCGCCTCAACGTGGAGCCGGAGGTGCTGAACGCCACGGTGCCGGCGCTGCTGGTCCAGCCGCTGGTGGAGAACGCCGTCAAGCACGGGGTCGAGACGGCGCCGGACGGCGGCGTCGTGACCATCACGGTCGAGGACCGCGACGACGAGTGCCTCATCGTTGTCCACGACGACGGCGCCGGGGTGCAGGCGCCGGAGCTCACGACCGACGGGCACGGCGCACTGGCCAACATCGACCAGCGCCTGCGCCAGGTGTTCGGGCCGGCCTACGGACTGGCCATCGAGTCCCGCCGGGGCGCGGGCACGACGGTGCAGGTGCGGGTGCCGAAGTACCGGCCGGGGGTGCGGGCTTCATGAGCGACCGCATGGCCGTCCTGGTCGTCGACGACGAGGCTCCGGCGCGCGACGAGCTGGCGTTCCTGCTCCAGCAGCAGCAGCTGGTGGGCCGCGTCGCCCAGGCCGCCGGGGCGACGACGTGCCTGGAGCTGCTGGGCAGGGATGGTTTCGACGCCGTCTTCCTCGACGTGCGCATGCCGCACCTGGACGGCCTGGCGCTGGCCCGTCTGATCGGGCAGATGGTCCGGCCGCCCCAGGTGGTCTTCGTCACCGCGTACGAGGACCACGCGGTCGAGGCCTTCGGCCTGGCGGCGGTCGACTACCTGATGAAGCCGGTGCGACCGGCGCGCCTGGGGGTCACCATCCAGCGGCTGGCGCGCGCGCAGGCCTCGGCGGCGGCGCCGCACAGCGCTCCCCCGCTGGAGGACCGGATCGCCGTCAGCGCGCGAGGCCAGATCCGGCTGCTCCAGGCCGCCGAGGTGCGGGTGGCGATCGCCGACGGCGAGGGCGTGACGGTCCGGACGGCCGGCGGCCGCTACCATGTCCGCCACACGCTGCACGAGCTGGAGGAACGACTGGAGCGCCACGGGTTCCTCCGCGTGCACCGCGCCTACCTGGTGAACCTGAACCACGTGTCCAGCATCGACACCTTCTTCAACGGCACGTACCTGCTCAAGCTGGCGGGGCTCCCCGACCTGACCGTCCCTGTCTCGCGCCGCCACGCCGCGGAGCTGCGCGCGGCCATCCGCCTCTAAGATGCAAGGGGGGCAGGCCCCCCTTCCGGAACCCCCCTCTTTTCCGGGACGTTTGGGGGGCCTCCGGCCCAGCGCTTCGCGTCTGCAGTCGGGGCTGGGTGATCTGGGGAAGATGCACTCAGACACTTGGGCAAAGCCCTCGCTTCCGGCCACCCTGGGACTTGTCGGAGTTGCGGAAATGACGCTCGAGAGGCACGTCCCCGGCGGCGAGCTGCGGGACCTGGAGGAGCAGACGCCGGTCGGGGAGATCTTCCTCGGCGCGCTCCTGCGCCGCCAGCTCGCGCTGAGCCTGCGGGTGGCGATCACCCTCATCGCCGCGCTCGGAGCCCAGCCGCTGCTCGCGTGGCTGTGGCCGGCCTACGGCGAGCTCAGCGTCTTCTCGATCCCGCTGCCGTGGCTGGTGCTGGGCGTCGGCTCGTACCCGCTGATGATCGCGCTGGGCCTGTACTACGTCCGCCACGCCGAGACGATCGACGACGAGTTCAGCGAACTGCTGGAGCCATGACGTCGGCTTGGGGCGCCCGGCATCGTTGTGACGCTCTGGTGAGCTGGGTCAATGAGGGGGCCGGGCGGGCTGGCACCACGCAGTGCCTGGGAGCCGCAACTGTGCCACTTATGGACCGGACTCAGACCGCGAG
>DASYBH010000027.1:0-9582 GCA_036500885.1 Candidatus Dormiibacterota bacterium | reverse complement strand
TGCCGCTCGAGCAGCTCGCGCTCAGCACCCAGTGCGGCTTCGCGTCCAGCCAGGCGGGCAACCCCCTCACGCACGACGACCAGTGGCGAAAGCTGGAGCTGGTCGCCGAGCTGGCCCGCGAGGTGTGGCCGTAGGAGCGCGCGTCTCAGCCCCGCTCGGCGGCGACGACGACGAAGTTCGGCAGGTGGACGTAGGCCTCGATGCCCTCGGGCCCGGTCGCGGCCACGGCCGCGTCGAGCGCCGGCTCCGCGACGCTCCGGAGACGGCAGCCGAGGCTGCTCACCTCGTTGAGGTAGGCCGAGAGCGGCCGGTGGAAGTCCGTCGCATGGGGCCCCGTGATCTCGTACTCCTGGAGGTACTCGCTCACCCTGTAGTGCCGGTGCTCGCGCCAGACCGGCCACAGCTGCTCGAAGCACGGATGGTTGAGGGTGAACACGAAGAGCCCACCCGGCGCCAGGGCCTCCACGCAGCTCCTCATCGCCCGTCTCCAGTCCGGCACCGCTCCCAGGACCATGCTCGCGACGCACGCGTCGAAGGGGGGACCGAGATCGAGGTGGTCGGAGAGGTCTGCCCGCACGTACCGGATGCCCTGCCTCAGCTGTGCCTCCCTCTCGACGCAGTGGTCGAACAGGGACCGGCCGGGCTCGACGCCGACGACCCGGGCACCGCGGGCGGCCAGCATCCGGCTGAAGTAGCCCTGGCCGCAGCCGGCGTCCAGCACGTGGCGGCCGCGCACGTCGCCGAGCACCTGGAGCAGCACCGGGTTCAGGAGGTGGCGCTTGGCGAAGTCGCCGTCGGGATCCATCCTCTCGAGGACGTCACGGGGCATGGAGCCCCAGCGCTCGATCGCGGCCTCGTTCGTCCACCCGCCCGTCATGGCTACCGGACCGAGCGGATCCGGCTGACCAGCAGCGAGCCTCCGCCGTAGAGGACGGCCGCGAACAGGAACAGGACCCGGTAGCCCGCGTTCGGCGAGAGGGCGTTGATCGCGCTCAGTCCCACGCCGACCAGGAGCGGCAGGAGGACGCGCGGCAGGGCGTCCGCCACGTGGTACAGGCCCAGGTCCTTCGCCGGCCGGTCGCGGTCGGGCAGGGTGTCGATGCCGAGCGCCCAGTCCACGGACGAGTAGAGTCCGTAGCCGATCCCGTAGAACGCGCCGAGCACCATGACCAGCCACAGCGGGAGCGCGGAGCCCAGGAGGAAGAGCACCAGCACCGCGGCCTGCAGGGCGCCGGCGGCGTAGACGAAGCGCTTGCGCCCGTGCCGGTCCGAGAGGATCCCGCCCACGATGGCGCACGGCACCGCGACCACCGTGACGATCAGCTCGAAGAGCGCGGTGACGGTGGTGGGCTTCGGGATGGCGAACAGGTCGCGGAAGGAGAAGAGCAGGAAGGGCAGGACCGCGTAGAACGCCGACAGGTTCAGGAAGCGTGTGAAGAAGGCCCAGCCGAAGTCGCCGCTCCAGAGCGGGCGCACGAACTCCCGCAGGTCGAACGGCGGCCGCTCCGGCACCGGCCGCTCGCTCTCGCGCGACGCGGCCCACAGCGTGGGCAGCAGCGACAGGATGGCGACGATGATCACGATGCCATAGGTGAGCCGGACCCGCCCCGCGTTCGAGAGGACCAGCGTGACGAGCAGCGACGCCACGCTGCCGAGCTGCACGAAGAGGCCGAGCAGGCCGCTGGCCAGGCCGGTGTCCTTCCCGTGGACGAGGTCGGGAATGATCCCGGCGTAGGCGCCGCTGGCGATGTTGACGAATGCGACCACGAGCACGAACCCGACCAGCAGCGGCGGGTAGGAGTGGGCGTTCCACATGACGAGCAGCGCGACGACCACGCCCAGGACCCCGGCCAGCATGATCGGTCGCCGCCGGCCCCACGGCGAGTGGAGATGGTCTGACAGGGCGCCCGCGAGCGGCGGCAGCACCATGGCGAAGATCCCACCAAGACCGGTGGCCAGACCGACGGCGAGGTCCTGCCTGTCCCTCGCGATCACCTCCGCCACCTGGGCCTGGAGCAGGATGGTGTAGACGGGCGTGGTGATGAAGTTGCTGCCAAACCAGAACGAGCCGAGCCCCACGTGCCGGAGCCGCGAGATCCGGCCCCCCACCGCCGCGCCAACCACCGCCTCTACGGGTGTCGTCTGCAAGGCCACTCCCCTCCGGTCCCATTCCCGCGGTCCCGCCGCGGGTATGAGGGAAGAGTATGGAGCCAGCCGGCCGCCTCCGGACATCGCGAGTTTCTGAAGCAGTCATAAGGTCGCTCTCACGTTTCCCTCAGCTCCGGCTCGCAGCATGGTGGTCAGACAGCTTCTATGGATGAGAGGTGCGACATGCCAGACACGGAAGCGGACGCTGCGGGAGCGGCCGGCAAGGGGTCCGAGGCCCCGCCGGGAGGCTGGACGCGCCCGCCGGCCAGCCCGAACCCCCCGCCCCCCGGGGCCTGGGCCCCACCCGCCGGCGCCGGGGCGCCACAGCCACTCCCGCGCGGGTCGTGGCAGCAGCCGCCGCCCCAGAGCGGCCCGTACGCCCCGCCGCCGCCACCGAGCGGCGCCTATCCGCCGCCACCGGGCGGCAGCTACCCGCCGCCACCGGGCGGCGCATACCCGCCGCCGGGGGGTGGCTACCAGCCGCCCGGCGTCTACCCACCGTGGGAGCAGCCGCCCACGTCGGGCGGGACGCCGCCGCCTCCCACCGGGTGGGACGGCCCGCCGAGCGGGCCCGCCGGCTCCCCCGGCGCCCCGAGGCCCAGCAGCAGGTTCGCCATCTACGTAGCCGTGCTGGCCGGGGTCATGCTGCTCGGCGGCCTGGCCGCCGGGTGGGGCCTCGCCACCGCGAACCTGATCCACTCGGTGATCGCCCCGCGGACCGCGATCCACACCGTGCCCCCGCAGACCGCGCCGGGCAGCCTGCCCGGTCAGTCGAGCCAGTCGCTGGACGTGCAGGCGATCACCAGCAAGGTCAGCCCCGCCGTCGTCGACATCAACACCGTCGTCGCCTCGCTGGGCCAGAGCGGGCAGGCCGCCGGGACCGGCATGATCCTGACGGCCGACGGCGAGGTGCTCACCAACAACCACGTCGTCGAGGGCTCGACCAGCATCAAGGTCACCATCCAGGGACGTTCGGGGACCTATCCGGCCCACGTGGTGGGGGTCTCCCGGACCGCGGACGTCGCGCTCGTGCAGATCGAGGGCGTGTCGGGCCTGCCGACCGTCACCCTGGCCGACTCGTCCACCGTGTCGGTCGGCCAGTCGGTGGTCGCCATCGGCAACGCGCTCGGTCAGGGCGGCGCCCCGGCCGTGACGCAGGGTCAGGTCACGGCCCTGGACCAGAGCATCACCGCCACCTCCGGCGGCGGTCAGGCCGCCGAGCAGCTCAGCGGCCTGATCCAGAGCGACGCGCCGATCAGCCCCGGTGACTCCGGCGGCCCGCTGGTGAACTCGGCAGGGCAGGTGATCGGCATGATCACGGCCGGCCAGGCGCAGGGCTTCCGGCAGACCACGTCGACCGTCGGCTACGCCGTCCCCGCAACCGCCGCGGTGAACGTCGTCAACGAGATCCGGGCCGGCCACGCCAGCTCGTCCATCATCATCGGCCAGCCCGGCTACCTGGGCATCGCGGCCCGCGACCTGACGCCGAGCCAGGCCGCGCGGCTCGGCCTCAACGTCACCAGCGGGGTCCTGGTGGCGGGTGTGCAGCCGGGCTCGCCGGCGGAGAAGATCGGCCTCACACAGAACTCGGTCATCACGGCGATCGACGGCACGCAGGTGCAGTCGCAGGCCGACCTCAGCCCGGCCATCCAGAGCCACCACCCCGGACAGCGCATCCAGGTGACGTGGGTGGACCAGAACGGCGCCACTCACACCAGTACCGCGACCCTCACCAGCGGCCCCGCCGCCTGAGCCCTCGACGGACGGGTCCCCGGCTCGGTCCGGGGATCCGTCCTGGCGGGCGGAGGTCAAGACGAGTGATTCCGAATCCGGTGCGGTTCCTCGAGCGAATGGGCGGTGCCCGTTCGAGCGGCCGATTGTCTGAGTGAGTTGCAGCACGAAGCCACGAAGGCCACGAAGACGCACGAAGGAATCTGGATCTGCCGACCGGCTGGAGCGCTTGAGCTGACCTCGAAACCTTCGTGCGTCTTCGTGCTCTTCGTGGCTTCGTGCTTCAGACCAATTCGGAATCAACGCCCTTAGCATGTCTGGCGAAGATGATCGATAAGGTGGTCCGGTCCACGGACGAGGCCGTGGCCGGCGTCAAGGACGGCGACGTGGTGCTGGTGGGAGGGTTCGGCAACTCCGGGGTGCCGATGGCGCTGATCGACGCGCTGGCGCGGCTGGGCCGGCGCAACCTCACGATCGTGTCGAACAACTGCGGCACGGGCGAGACGGGCCTGGCCCTCCTCTTCAAGCACCGCATGGTGGCTCGGGCGTGCGCCTCCTTCCCGGCGCAGGCCGGCAACCACCACTTCGCGGCCGCCTACCAGGCTGGTGAGTGCGCCCTGGAGCTGATCCCGCAGGGCACGCTGGCCGAACGGCTGCGCGCGGCGGCGTCCGGGCTCGGGGGCTTCTTCACCCCGACGGCGGCCGGAACCGATCTCGCCGCCGGCAAGGAGACGAGGGAGATCGACGGCCGGACGTACGTCCTCGAGCGCCCGCTGCGCGGCGACGTGGCGCTGGTCGTCGCCCACCGAGGCGATCGGTTCGGCAACCTCCGCCACCGCCTCGCCAGCCGCAACTTCAACCCCGTGATGGCGATGGCCGCGACGCTGACCATCGCGCAGGTCGAGGAGGTCGTGCCGCCGGGCGCCCTGGACCCCGACGACGTCCATACGCCCGGCATCTTCGTGGACAGGGTCGTGCAGGTGGGGGTGCAGACGTGACGACGCGAGAGGGCTGGACCGTTGACGAGCTGGCCGCGCGGGTGGCCATCGACATCCCCGACGGGGCGTACGTGAACCTGGGAATCGGCATGCCCACCCTGGTGACCGGGCACATCCCGGCGGGCCGGGAGGTCATGCACCACAGCGAGAACGGCATCGTCGGCATGGGCCCGCGGCCCGCGGCGGGCCAGGAGGACCCGGACCTGGTGGACGCGGGGAAGACGCCGTGCACGCTGGTCCCCGGGGCGTCGATCTGCGACCACACTGTCTCGTTCGCGATCATCCGTGGCGGCCACCTCGACCTGGCGGTGCTGGGCGGCATGCAGGTGTCGGTGCGCGGCGACCTCGCCAACTGGCGCGTGGCCGGTCAGGCCCTGGGCAGCGTGGGTGGCGCGATGGACCTGTCCGTCGGAGCGCGGCAGGTCTGGGTGATGATGCAGCACACAGACAAGAGCGGCCAGCCGAAGATCGTCGAGCGCTGCTCATACCCGCTGACCGGCCCCGCCTGCGTCGACCGGATCTATACCAACCTGGCCGTCATCGACGTCGAGCCGGACGGGCTGCTGGTGATCGATCTGGCCCCTGGCGTCGACGCCGCGACGCTGGAGGCGGCGACCGCGGCGCCTCTGCGGTACGCGGCGAGCCTGGAAGCCGCCCGCCGCTGATCAGGGAGACTCGCTCGGGCGTTGGTGGCTGATCAGTCGCGTTTCAACTCCGGAAAGTCCATGTCGAGGGCGTAGCCCTCGCGCTCGAATCCGCGTTGTAGGGCACCGAGAGCTCTGTCGATCGTCCGCTCCGTCTCGGTCACCCCTCGCCACACGGCGACGGCCGGCACGAACGAGGCGCCATGCTGCCAGCTGTTGCGGACTTCGCGGATGGAGTCCATGTCCTCGAAGACGCTCGCCGAGATCAGGCCCTGCTCGCGAAGCTGTCTCAACACCGCGTCGGCCGGCAGGTTCCGCAGGGCCGCGTGGTCATCTGGGTTCGTAGCGCCCAGCAGTTCCCTGCTGAGGTCGACGTAGATGTTGAAGACCTCCTCCGCGAAGCGCTCGAGCGCTGCGGCATCCCTGCGGTCGCTGACCCTGGAGGAGGTCGCCTTGGCGGTGAAGTCCTCCTCCCCGCGAAATGTCCCGAGATGCTCGTGGAGCAGGGCCCGTTTGGCCAGGAGGTCCGTCCACGGGACGTGGACCGACCCGGGGACTACGCGCGACCTCACGCGAGGTCCCGCCCTACCGAGATGTGTGGGCGCACTCGGGCTTTCGCCGGCCCTCTGCGGGAACGCCTGCGCCGGAAGGCCAGCAGCCGCGGCCAAACGGAGGCGCGATCCACCACCGGCCGGGCCTCGTCGATGATCGGGTCGAGAAGTTCCGGTTGGGCCAGCAGGTCGCTGAGGACGAACAGGTCCACCCGCCGCTCGATCTTGCCCGCGATGCGCTTGCGAAGACGATTGAGCTGCACGAGCGTGGGATCCCCATCCAGCGCCACCACCAGGTCGACATCGCTGGACGAGGTGTCCTCACCGCGAGCCACCGACCCGAAGACCAGCGCAGCCACGACCCCCGGTTCCGTGCGCAGGGCCGCCCGGAGCTGGCTCAAGAGCTGCCAGTGACTCTCCAGGTAGTGCGCCTCATGCAGCACTGCCTTCGCTCGTCCGCCCCGAGCATGGTGAGAGCGAATCGTTCCCACCTCCGCCAGCCGCCGCAGGGTGCGATCCGTCGTCCCGAGCTCGCGTGCCAGGTCGATCACGGTCATGTCAGATTGGAATTGTACGTCCGATTTGAATTGAAATCGGATGCACCAATCAGGAGTTCCAGCGCGACACAAACTGGTCGAGTTCGGTACTGGCACGACACTCTCGGGCCGTATGCCGTGACTTCTCATGCCGGCTCACGGTGGCGCTCGGCGCCTGCATCCCCCACCCCCACCCTCCCGGCGGGGGCGGGCCCAGAGTACGGCCGGGCGTGATTGCGGTCAATCCATGCTGTTAATACGGCCCCTGCGGAGCGCTCGCCGGGTCTCCACCTCGATCAACCGGCCCCTGAGATGGCTCCAGAGCACCTGGCACGACGGATCGGCGGGCGGGCCGCTGGGGGAGGTGGCGCTCCCGCGCCACCTCCGGTCGTCTCAATCGTTGCCGCGCAGGAAGCCCAGGAGCTGCAGGAGGAACAGGAACAGGTTGACGATGTCGATGTAGACCGAGACCGCCAGCAGGATGGTGTCGCCCTGCGAGACCTGGCCCACGTTCGCGATGCGGTTGAGGTCGTAGACGAGGAAGGCGGTGAAGAGCACGGAGCCGCCCGCCGCGATCAGCAACTGCAGGAAGGCCAGGTGCAGGAAGAGCCCGATGAGCGAGCTTCCCAGCAGCACCAGCAGACCGATGAACAGGAAGTTGCCGAGCCCCGCGAGATTGCGCTTCGTGACATAGCCGTACCCGCCGGCGACCAGCGTGACCAGGCCGGTCGCGGAGGCCGCGTTGAGCACGAGCAGCCCCAGGCCGCGCGCGAGGTACACCTCGAGGATGCCCCCGAGGAGCACGCCCTCGAGGGTCGCGAACGCGAAGAGCAGGATGAGGTTGACGGGCGTCCGCTCCTTCAGGAAGCCGAGCGCGATCACGCAGCCGATGCTGCCGATCATGCCGACGAAGAAGCCGAGCCTGCCCAGGCCGGGCGAGACGAGCGCGCCGGCGGCGGTGAAGAGCGCCGCCACGCCCAGGAGCCCGAGGACCTTGCCCAGGGCCTCGCCGCGAACCCCGGGCTGCGGATACGTGTAGGCGTCGAACCGCTGCATGACTCGATTGTGCCTTACAGAGCTGAGGATGGGATGAGCGAGCGGTGCGCCGCACCAGCCGGACGGTCGAGCTGACCCATTCGCTACGAGCGGTGCTCGTTCGAGGCGCCCAACCAGGTCGGCTCGACGGCGATGTCACAATCACTGCGGGAGAGCCGCAGGTCGGGCTCCTCCCTCAGAATGTCGGCGACCACCGCCGTCGACGGCGAAGCGTGGCGGAGGAGTGTTCCGATTGCGTCAGACGAAGCTCAGCCGGATCGCGCGGGAAGAGTTCGGCGGCGCCCACGTCAGGCTCTCGATCGCGTACCTCCTGGCCCTCCCGTTTCCCAAGTGAATCGCCGGCCGGCTCCGCAGCGCGCTTCTCAGGCTGGCCGGGCTTCGCATCGGCCGGGGCACGATGATGGCCGGAATGCCCGCGATCCTCGGCGGGCCCGACTTCGAGCGCCAGCTCGCGATCGGGCCGGGCTGCTGGATCAACGTCGGCTGCACGCTGGACGTCCACGCCGAGCTGACCATCGAGAGCGACGTCCGCCTCGGGCACGAGGTGATGATCCTGACCCAGACGCACGAGATCGGTCCCAGCGGCCGGCGCGCCGGCCGCCTCGTCTGCCTGCCCGTCAGGATCGGAGCCGGAGCCTGGATCGGCGCCAGGGCGACCATCATGCCCGGCACCACCGTCGGCCAAGGCTCGATTGTCGCGGCGGGCGCCATCGTCACCCGCGACATCCCCCCCGACAGCCTCGTCGCCGGCGTCCCGGCGAAGGTGGTCCGAACCCTCCAGCCGGAGGACGGCCGCCCGGAGGCGTGACAGGGGGGCGGCCTGCCTCCGCGCTCTCAGCAGCCGCAGCTCGCGCGGATGAAGAGCTCGGTGGGCAGGGGAGCCACCTCCCCCACGAACGGGCGGTGCTCGATCGCGGCGGACAGCAGGTGCGCCGCCCGCGCTCCCATCTCGGCCAGCGGCTGGCGGACCGTCGTCAGCGCCGGAGACAGGAAGCGAGCGATCGGGATATCGTCCCAGCCGGTGATCGCGACCTCCTCGGGGACGGCCACGCCCAGCTCCGCCGCCGCCGCATACGCACCCATCGCAATCTCGTCGCTGGCGCAGAACAGGGCTGCCGGCGCCGGACCGCGCGTCAGTGCCTGGAGGGCCGACCGGCGTCCGTCCGCCTCCCGGAAGCCGCAGACCTCGGGCGCCATCGGCGGCCGGATCCCCGCCTCGCGGTGGGCGTCGCCGTAGCCGGCCCAGCGCTCCGCGGCGTCGGGCGAGGCACACGGGTCGCCCACGAACGCGATCCGGTCGTGACCGTGGCCGATCAGGTGGGCGGTCAGCGCCTGGGCCGACCGCCGGTTCTCAGCCCGCACCGCGATCGCCGACCCCACCTGCGGCCGCGCGAGCAGGACGACAGGCACCCGGCGAGCCTCGAGCTCGAGAACCATTCGATCCGACACCGTCCGCCCGAACAGGACCAGGCCGTCGACCCTCGTCGCGAGAGCGGAGACCAGTTCCTCCGAGCACGGCCCGCCGTAGGTCCCGGCGATCAGGACGCTCTGGCCCAGGGCGATCGAGGCCTCCTCCAGCCCGAGGATCACGCCCGCGTACGAGTGCCCCGACACGGTCGGGAAGACCGCGGCGATCGTCCCGTGACGCTGGGTCACGAGGGCGCGCGCGGCGCCGTTGAGCCGGTCGCCGACCGTCCGGGCCGACTCCATCACACGCTGCACCGTCTCTTCGCGCGCGCGCGCATCACCGAGCAGGACCCGCGACACGGCCGCGATCGACACCCCGGAATGCTTGGCGACCGTGCTCATGATTGGGCGAATCCTCCCTTTTCTGATGCCGCTCTACGGGACCACAACTGATGGCAGAAACACCACTAGTTCGCTATCAGTGTATACGCCTGAATGGTGTCATATCACC
>DASYBH010000026.1:0-2507 GCA_036500885.1 Candidatus Dormiibacterota bacterium | reverse complement strand
GCACCTGGACACCAAATCTCTCGCCGCTGCCTATCCGCGCACCCTCTTAGGGCGCAAGGTCCGCCATGTCCCCCCTGGCAGAGCCCGGCAGCCGTGCCCCGAAGACCTGGGCCATGGAAACGAAGATGACAGGCGCGTCGTTCGCGTGGAGACTTGTCTCACCGGACTCGCAACAGGAGGAGGAGAGGGACATGCAGCAGCTCGAGGTCGCCAGCGACGTCGCCGCCGCCCGCGCCGAGATCGACGCGGAGGTCGACGGTCGCACCCTGCCCGGCGTCTTCGCCGACACCGTCGCGCGCCTCGGTGACTCGGAGGCCCTGAAGTGGCGCGTCGACGGCGCCTGGCACGCGCTGAGCTGGCGGCAGTACCGGGAGGTCGTCGCCGAGGTCACGCTGGGCCTGCTCGCGCTGGGGTTCGGTCCTGGCCAGTTCGCCGTGATCTGGTCGCGCAACCGGCCCGAACCGCAGATCGCGGACCTCGCCGTGCTGCACGCCCGCGGCTGCCCGGTCTCGCTCTACACCACCCTCGCTCCGGAGCAGGCGGCCTACATCGCCAACCACTGCGAGGCGACGCTGGCCGTGGTCGAGAACCGGGACTTCCTGGCCAGGCTGGAGGCGGTCCGCGACCAGCTCCCCCACCTGCGCCGGGTCGTGCTCCTCGAGGGTGAGCCCGGGCCGGGCGAGGACTGGCTGATCACGTGGGACGCGGTCCGGGCCGCGGGCAGGGCCGAGGCCGAGCGCTCACCCGGCGCCTTCGACGAGTCCTGGCGACAGGTCACGCCCGATTCCCTGGCCACCCTCATCTACACCTCCGGCACGACCGGGCCGCCCAAGGGCGTGATGATCTCCCAGCGCAACGTGCTCTGGCTCACCGCCGCCAACAACCGGGTGCTGCCGCCCCGCGATGGGGACCAGCGCTCCATCTCCTACCTGCCCCTCGCGCACGCCACCGGCCGCACGGTCGACCACTGGCTGCCGCTCCTGAACGGCGGCACCGTCCACTTCTGCCCCGACACCTCCCAGCTCTTCCAGCTGGCGGCGGAGGTCCGGCCCACCGTCCTCGTCGGCGTGCCCCGCATCTGGGAGAAGCTGCACACCGGGCTGACCGCGGCCATCGCGGCCGACCCGAGCGCCGAGCGCCGCCAGGCCGTCGAGGGCGCGATCCAGGTGCGGCGCCAGGTGATCAGGCTGCGCCAGCAGGGCCAGCCGGTCCCGGCGGAGCTGGAGGCGGCCGCGGAGCGCGCGCTGCCGGCGGTTCGCGCCATCCTGGGCCGGGTGGGGCTGGAGCAGTGCGAGCAGGCCGTGACCGGCGCCGCGCCGATCGACCCCGCGATCATCGAGTTCTTCCAGGCGCTCGGCCTGTCGATGACCGAGGGCTGGGGCATGACGGAGCTGACGTGCGCGGCCACGATCACCTCGATGGACCGTGTCCGCAACGGCACGGTGGGCTACGCCTACCCGGGCATCGAGGTGCGGCTGGCGGACGACGGCGAGGTCCTGGTCCGCGGCCCGATCGTGATGCGCGGCTACTACCGTGACCCGGAGAAGACGGCGGAGACGCTGGACCCCGACGGCTGGCTCCACACCGGCGACATCGGCAAGGTGGACGCCGACGGCTACGTCACGATCATCGACCGCAAGAAGGAGCTGATCATCACGGCCGGGGGCAAGAACCTCTCGCCGACCAACATCGAGCACCTGCTGCTGCAGCACCCGCTGATCGGGCAGGCCTGCGCGATCGGCGATCGCCGGCCGTTTGTCTCGGCCCTGCTCGTGCTGGACGCCGAGATGGCGGCGGTGTGGGCGAAGCGCAACGGCGTCGCCGCCACGTCACTGCCGGAGCTCTCCCGCGATCCGGCGGTGCTGGCCGAGGTCGCGCGGGCGGTTGACGCGGCGAACGCCCAGATGGCGCGCGTCGAGCAGGTCAGGCGGTACACGGTGGTGCCCACCGAGTGGACGCCGGAGTCCGGCGAATTGACGCCGACGCTCAAGATGCGGCGGCGCGTCATCGTCGAGCGCTACGGTGATGAGATCGAGGCGATGTACCGCGTCGAGTCGTAACTCCCCGCCGTATGACCGGGACGTGAGGGCGAGGCCGCCGGGCGCACGCGGGAGTGGGTCGGGCTGGGCCACCATGCCAGGAGCCTGGCCCAGGCTCCTGGCGGCTGCGGGCCTGGCCCTGCTGCTGGGCCTGTCGCCTCGCCCGGCGAGCGCTCACGCGACGATCCTGTCATCGACGCCGCGGGCCGGGGAGACGCTCCGGACCGCACCCGGTGTCGTGGTGCTGACGTTCTCCCAGCGCCTGGACATCCGCCTGTCGCGGGCCACGGTGAGCGCGCCTGGCGGCCAGCGCTTCGACCAGGGCTCGGTGTCCTCGTCGGAGATCCGCGTGCCCATCTCGACCAACGCGCCGGGGGTCTACCAGGTGCGCTGGACCTCGGTCAGCGTGGCCGACGGGCACACGCTCAGCGGCGGCTTTCGCTTCGGCGTGAACGTGTCGCCCGACGG
>DASYBH010000025.1:0-5427 GCA_036500885.1 Candidatus Dormiibacterota bacterium | reverse complement strand
CGCACGGCTCGAATGGCGAGGAGTTCCTGCTCCTGCACGAACTGGGGATGAGCACCGCTGACTGCCTGCGCGCCGCCACCACCGTCGCGGCCGAGGTCGTGGGGTGGCGAGGGCAGGTCGGTACCCTGGGGGCTGGGGCGTACGGCGACGTGATCGGCGTGCCGGGCAACCCGCTGGAGGATCTGGAGTTGGTGGCCAGGGCCGGGAACGTGCGTCTGGTGGTGAAGGGCGGTGAGATCGTGAAGCGAGCGTGATCCCGCCGCGCGCGAGCGCGCTGATCGTGCCGGTGCCCCAGGCCGAGTGGCTGGTGGGTCCCTGGCGGGAGCAGTACGACGACTCGGCGCGAACGGGGGTCCCAGCCCACGTGACACTGCTCTATCCGTTCCTCCCACCGGAGGAGATCACACCGGCGGACCTGGAGCGGTTGCGAAGCCTCTTCGCCACCGTCCCCGCCACGCGATTCCGCCTGACGGCGGCCCGCCGGTTCTCGCGCGGCGTGCTCTACCTGGCGCCCGAGCCCGAGGAGTTCTTCCAGAAACTGACGGCGCGGATCTGGCGGCTCTATCCCGATTACCCGCCCTACGGCGGCGTGTTCCAGCATGTCGTGCCCCACCTCACCGTGTCCCAGGTCGAGGACCACGCCCTGCTGGATCAGATCGAGGCCGTGGTGACGAAGGGCCTCCCGATCGAGGCGGAAGCGACCGAGGCCTGGCTGATGGTGGAGGCCGACGAGAACCGCTGGCAGCCCGGACACCGATTCGCGCTCTGGTCGACCATCACGCCGGAACCCACCGGCGGCTGACGGCGAACACCCGTCCTCTTCCTTCGAGGGGAAGGGTTCTGGTCACGGGCCCGCGGCGCGACCTCTGGAGAGCCGCTCAGGCCCAGAGAGCGCCCGCGGCGGTGGCGGCACGTCGCGCCAGCTCGGTGATCAGCGCCGTGTCGCCGTGGCGGACCGCCTCCGGCGGGAACAGCGCCGACGTGAGGCCGACCGCCGCCACGCCAAGGGCCAGGTACGCCTCGACCTGGTGGATCTCGACCCCGCCCGACACCCAGAGCGGCGTGCCGGGCATCGGGCCCTGGAGCCAGCCGATGTAGTCGGGGCCGCCCAGCGCCTGGACCGGGAACACCTTGACCATGCCGGCCCCGGTGCGCCTGGCCTGGTGGATCTCGGTCGGGGTCAGGGCGCCCATCACGCAGAGGATGTCCTCCCGAGCGCACGCAGCGGCCACCTCCGGCACGACCACGGGCGTGACGACGAACGCCGCTCCCGCGAGCTTGGCCTCGGCGACCGTCTCGGGCTCGTACACCGTGCCGACGCCGACCGGGAACGCGCCGCCGGTGCTTGCCATCAGGCCACGAACGATGTCCAGGCACGACGGAACCGTCATCGTGACCTCGATCGTGCCGATGCCTCCCTCCATCGCGGCCACGCATGCGTGGAAGGCCGCATCGGGGTCATCGGTCCGGATCACCCCCGCCACGCGGTTCGGAAACGCCTCTTCACGCGTAAGCACTCTGCAGAACTATGCGACAGAACGCCATCCGGATGCCGCCACCTGGCAACCTCCAGGCGCCGCTACACTAATACATACGTATGACCGGCGGCCCTGTGACGGACGGATCGGCGAGCGCGCGCGAGCAGATCGTGCGGGCGGCGGCGGAGTCCCTCCTGGAGAACGGCTATGCCGGCACGAGCGTCCGCGCCATCGCGTCCAGGGCCGGGGTCGCGATCGGCAACCTCCAGTACTACTTCCCCACGAAGTCTGAGCTGCTGGTGGAGGCGTGGCGCTACCTGACGGCGCGGTCGGTCGACGAGCTGCGGACCGCGTGCAACTCCTTGAACGACCCGCTGGAGGCGCTGGAACTTGGTGTCGAGTCCATCTGGGACACGCTCCGGAGGCTGGGCGACATGCAGCTCGCCGCGTTCGACCTGCTGGTGCAGGCGCCCCGCACCGACCGTCTGCGCGCGTACCTGCCCGAGCTGTTCACCCGCTACCGCGAGGTGATCCAGGAGCAGATCGACCGGCTGGAGGCGGACGGGCGCGTCCGCCTGCTCGTGGAGAGGGAAGTGCTCGTGCCGTTGGTGCTGAACACCGTGCTGGGCTTCGGCCTCTACTACGTGGTCACGCGCGACGACGATTCCTGCGTGCGCGCTCTCTCGGCATTCCGGCAGCTCGCCGGAAGCCTCCTGCAGCCGGTCGGGCCATGAGCGTGGCGATCGACGGCATCGACGCGCACCTGGGGGGCCTCGAATCCGTGTGGGACCGGGGGATGCGCGAGGCCTATGCCTTCTATCGTCCGCGGGCCGTTCCGGCGGTGGCGCTGGCCGCCGCCATGGTCGAGTCAGCGGTGGAGCTGCAGGGCCTCGGTGGCCGGCCGCCGGACCCGCCCCGCCTGCTGCTGGGCGACCTCTGCCTGGCGCGCGCCTCGCGGCTGCTGGCCGACGCGCGCGACCAGCGGCTGCAGATCGGGTTCGCCAGGGCGGTGGAGCAGGTGGCGGCGGCCGCGGCCGGCGGACCGACGTCCGCGTCGCTCCGCGCACTGCTGGTCGCCGCGCTCGGGGAGGCAGGATGATCGAGCTGCGCCGGATCGAGCTGCCCACCGCGGAAGGCACCCAGTTCGTCGACATCACCGCGCGCCTGCAGGACGAGGTGACCTCGGCCGGCCTGCACGACGGCCGTCTCCACCTGCAGTCGCTGCACACGACGCTGGGGCTGATGCTCAACGAGAACGAGCCGCTGTTGATGGGCGACCTGGCGGCGACGCTGGAGCGCGTGGCGCCGCTGGCCGCCGACTACGCCCACGACGACCTGCCGCGCCGGAGCGGCATCGGCGCGGGCGAGCCGCGCAACGGCCACGCTCACTGCCGGGCGCTGTTCCTGCTGCCCACCTGCACCGTGCTGGTCGAGCGCGGCCACCTGGTGCTGGGCCGCTGGCAGTCGGTGTTCGCGGTCGAGCTGGACGGCCCCCGGCGGCGGCAGCTCGCGCTGCAGCTCGACGGCGACTTCACCGCGCGGCCCGACCGGCAGGGAGCGCCGGCGGCGGACCGGGAGCTCGTCGAGCTGGAGCTCGCGCGCCAGCTCCTCGTCGACCCGAACGAGGTGCGGGAGCCGATGCGCCGGCTGGTGGACGCCGGCGGCAAGCGGCTGCGCCCTCTGCTGGTCATGCTGGCGGCTCGCCTGGGGCCGCAGGACGACCGGCTGCGCGCGGCCGCCCTCGCGGCGGCCATCGAGCTGATCCACGACGCGTCGCTGGTGCACGACGACTACGTGGACGAGTCGGCGACCCGCCGGGGCCTGCCCACGGTCGCCGCGCGGGAGGGCGCGCACCGGGCGGTCGCGGTGGGCGACTACTACTTCGCCAAGGCCACGCGGGTGATCGCCCAGCTCGGCAACCCGGACGTGACCTCGACCATCGCCGAATGCGTGGAGGCGGTCTGCCTGTCGCAGATGGACGACGTCCGCCTCAGGGGCAGCTATCCGGGCGACTACGCGATGTACCTGCGGGTGGTGCGCGGCAAGACCGCCGCGCTCTTCACGGCCGCCTGCCGGTCCGGCGCGCAGCTCTCGGGCGCCCGGCCCGAGGTCGTGGAGCGCCTGACGCGCTTCGGCGACCTGCTCGGGATCGCGTTCCAGATGGCCGACGACCTGCTGGACTACAGCGAGCGGTCCGGCAAGCCGCGTGGTCAGGACATCCGCCAGCGGACGGTCTCACTGCCGCTGATCTACGCGACCGAGGACGCCCGCCTGGGACCGCGGGTGCGTGAGCTCCTGGACGGCACGGTCGAGGAGGACCAGGTTCGCGAGGTGCAGGAGCTGGTGGAGGCCACCGGCGCGCTGGAGCGCGTGGGCGAGGAGGCCCGCGGACTGGTCGCCGCCGCGCTGCGGGAGCTGGACGAGGTCGAGCTCGACGGCGTCCTGCCCCACCTCGAGGACCTCGCCAGGTCCACCGTCGATCGAATCAGCTGACCGAGCCCGCCGGGCATGTCCTGACCTCTTGACACGGGCTGTCAACGACGAGCCGCTCGGCACCCCGGCCGAGAGACCACCGCCGTCGCCGCGCGAGCTGCCCTACTTCGGGCTCGGCCTGGGCTCGTTCCTCGCGCTCTACCTGCCGCAGCCCCTGCTGCCGGAGCTCGACAGGGACCTCGGGACCAGTCCGGCGGTGACCGGGCTGGTCATGACCGCCGCGCTCCTGGGCTTCGCGACCGCCGGCCTGCTGCCGGAGGGAGAGCCGGCGCGCACGCTGCGCCTGGCCGCCTGGCTGATCGTGGTGAGCAGCCTGGCCGCCGCGGCCAGCCCGGACGTCTGGGTCCTGCTGGCGGCCAGGGCCGCCCAGGGCGTCGGGGTCGGCCTCCTGGTCGCGGGCGGCCTGGCCGACGTGCCCCGCCGGCTCCCGCCCAGCGCGGCCGGGCGCATGACCGGCGCGCTGCTGGGCGGCACGGCGCTGGGCGGGTTGGGCAGCCGGCTGGTCGGCTACACCGGCATCGTGCTCGGCTGGCGCGGGGCGTTCCTCCTGGGCGCCGCCGGCGTGCTCGTGATCGTGCTGCTCAGCCTCCGCGCGCTGCGGCTGGGCGCGCCGCCGCTCCGGCGCGCGAGCGGGACGCCGGCCGGAGGGGCGCCGCTCACCCTCGTCGCGGCCGGCCTCTTCATCCTGTTCGTCTCGGTCGGGATGTTCGACCTGCTGCCCTACCGGCTGGCCGGCCCGCCGTTCCACCTGCCCCCGCTGCTGGCCGGTCTCGTCTACCTGGTCTTCCTCCCGGCCACGGCCGCCGGCGTGCTCGCCGGGCGCGCGATCGACCGCTTCGGCCGGCGCGCGGTGATCCTGGCCACGGCGGCCGTCGCGATCGCGCTGATGCTCCTCGGCCTGCTCCCCTCCCTGCCGGCGATCACGATCGCGGCGGCCGGCGCCATCTGCGGCACGATCAGCCTCCACGTCGCCCACAGCGGCGCGGCGGCGGCGTACGGGCGCGCCGCGGTGGGCAGGTACCTGGCCACCTACTATGTCGGCGGCGCCGCGGCCGCTCCGCTGCTGGCTGCCACGTACCTGCGGTGGGGATGGCCGGGCGTGGTGCTCCCGCTCTGCGGCACCACGCTGGTGGTCGCCGTCCTGGCGATGGTGCGGGAGCGCGCCGGCACCCGGGCCGCGGGCTGAGGGCAGCCGAACCGGCTCTGGGCACGGATCGCCGTTTACGATGCAGGAGCCGGGCCCGCGGGTCTGTGGATGGCGGTGTGGATGCGCATCATGGGAGGAACTTCATGGCGGACGCCGAGGCGGTGCGGACCGTAGGGCCGGAGCTCACGTCGGAGCGGGTGGCCGGGGGCATGCTCCCCCGGGTCCTCAACTCCTTCGACATGGTGGTGATCTTCATCACCATCGTGCTGTTCGTCAGCAACGTGCCGGGGATCTACGGCAACGGCCCGG
>DASYBH010000024.1:0-4349 GCA_036500885.1 Candidatus Dormiibacterota bacterium | reverse complement strand
CCGGGCCGCCGCGGCCGGCGCGGTCACTGAGCCGGCCACCGAACGCGAGGCTGGCACCTCCCGCTGATTGGTTCAAGGCATCGGTTCGCAGCGGGTCAGAAAGGTGCTCCCTCCCCCCAGGCGGGGGGAGGGAGGGTGGGGGCGCCAGTCCCCGCCCACCGTGGGTCATCCAGCTCGGCGCCGGCTGCCCGGCCCCGGTCCTGATGCGCCAGGCACCCTGGTCCATCCGCCGGGGCTGAGGGAGGGGTCAGTGAGACTGACCGAGCACCCCTCGCACGCGCACGTTCCGATCCCGGTACGGCACGGAGCGGCGGCTCGGACGCCACCGCCCATCTGGGTTATTCCATCAAATGGATTTGATGTATCCTGCCGCAGGTGGCGTTGTCGAGTCAAACTGCCCCGGCGTTCGTGCGCCTGGCCGCCCATCCGCTGCGGTGGCGGCTGCTGACCGAACTCGCGGACAGCGACTACCGGGTCCGAGAATTGGTGACGCTGGTGGGGGAGCCGCAGAACCTGGTCTCCTACCACCTTCGGCTCCTGCGTGACGACGGGCTGGTCACCAGCACGCGCAGCAGCTTCGACGGCCGCGACAGCTACTACCACCTGGATCTGGACCGCTGCGCGGATGCGCTGGCCGATACCGGCGCCGCGCTGCACCCGGCACTGCGCCGGGAGCCTGCACCGCGCATACCCCCGGTGGACCTGCGGCGCTCGCCCCGCATCGGAGTGCTGTTCGTGTGCACCGGCAACAGCGCCCGCTCACCGATCGCCGAGGCCTTGCTGCGCCACCGCACCGGCGGCCAGGTCGAGGCGGCCAGCGCCGGCAGCCGGCCCAAGCCCCGCCTTCATCCCAACACCGTACGGACGCTGCGCGACGAGTTCGGCATCGACATCACCGGCCAGCCCCCCCGGCACCTGGACACGGTGACCGGCCGCCGGTTCGACTACGTGATCAGCCTGTGCGACAGGGCCCGCGAGGCCTGCCCTGACTTTCCGGACCCCAGCCGGCGGGTGCACTGGAGCATCCCCGACCCCGCCGAGTCCGGCGACACCGACCAGGCCACTTACCCCGCCTTCCAGCGCACCGCGGCCGACATCGACACCCGCATCCGGCATCTACTGCCCATCCTCGCCCACACCTCACACCAGGAGGTCCAGCCGTGACACCGCCCGACCAGTTTGCCAGCGTCCGGTACATCGTCGACGATGTCCAGGCGGCCATCGACTTCTACACCACCCACCTCGGGTTCAGCGTGCGCACGAGCGCCGCGCCCGCCTTCGCCGACGTCGTCCGCGGCCGGCTCCGCGTGCTGCTGTCCGGACCGGCCAGTTCCGGCGCCCGCGCCACGCCCGATGACGCCACCGCCAGCGGCCGCAACCGCATCCATCTCATCGTCGATGACCTGGACGCCGAGATCGGCCGGCTCCGCAGCGCGGGGTTGTCGTTCCGTAGCGACCAGATCACCGGCCCGGGCGGGCGCCAGATCCTGCTCGCCGACCCCGCCGGCAACCTCATCGAACTGTTCCAACCCGCCCACCAGCCAGGCGCACCCACATAGGCCACACCCCTGAGCGCAGCACCGGGCACGGCGTGTCGCTGGCGGGGATGTGACGCCTGGCCATCCGATCGCAGGTGAGCTGATTGCGGCGGCTCGGCTTCCCGAGGACGGGTCGCGGGGCGGCCGCCGGCGTTCGCGCCGGCGGCCACGCGGGACCGGCGGCGTAGAACCATGATCATGCTGTACGTCGGCACCTCGGGCTGGCAGTACCGACACTGGCGGGGCACGTTCTACCCGAGGGAGGTGGCGCAGTCCGACTGGCTGCGGCACTACGCGTCCCGCTTCGCCACGGTGGAGCTGAACAACTCCTTCTACCGGCTGCCGGAGCGGGTCAGCTTCGAGCGCTGGCGGGAGCAGACCCCTGACGACTTCGTGATGGCGGTCAAGATGAGCCGCTTCCTCACCCACCTCCGCCGTCTCCGCGAGCCGGAAGGGCCCGTGCGGCTGTTCCTGGAGCGCGCGAGCGGCCTCGGCTCCAAGCTCGGGCCGGTGCTCCTCCAGCTCCCACCCCAGCTGGAGGTCGAGCCGGAGCGCCTGGCGGACGCGCTCGACCGCTTCCCGAGGGACGTGCGCGTCGCCGTCGAGCCCCGCCACGAATCGTGGTTCGACGACCGCGTCAGGTCGCTCCTGGAGGCCAGGGGAGCGGCACTCTGCCTGGCCGACTCCCCCCACCGCCGCTCGCCGGCGTGGCGGACGGCGGAATGGGGCTTCGTGCGGTTCCACGAGGGGCAGGCCGCGCCCCCGCCCTGCTACGGCGAGCGGGCGCTGGCCACCTGGGCCGAGCGGATCGCCTCGCTCTGGCCGCCCTCGGCCGCGGTCTTCTGCTACTTCAACAACGACGCCAGGGCCTGCGCCGTGGACAACGCGGCGACGTTCGCCCGCCTTGCCCGCCGGGCCGGCCTCCACCCTACACGCGTACCGGAGCGGGGCGAGGTTCGACTGGCTACGCCGTCGGGATCTTCCTGAAGCCCTCCGCGTACTCGAAGCCGGCCTTCTCCCCGACCTGGCGCATCCGGTCGCGGATCCACTTGCCGGGCGTGTCCGGCTCCGTCACGCGGTTCTGGAACTGGCTCCGGTGGCAGGCGATCGCGGCGATCTTGCGCTCGATCAGTCCTGTCGCGTCCACGAAGTGGTCGGCCTGTTCCAGGCCCGGCAGCCAGACCTCCTTGACCTTGTGCGCCTCGAGACCCTCGTCCAGCAGCTCCGGATAGGCACGCGGGTTGCGCGCGTCCGGATAGACGGCGCTCATGGTCGCCTCCCCCACCGCCAGGTGGTCGGGATGCGAGGCGCCGATGCCGACGCCCATCATCCGCACCGGCGTGTGGGTCAGCACCAGGTCCGGCTTGAACCGCCGGATCTCGCGGGTGATCGCCTTGCGCAGCTCGACCGTGGGCGCCAGGTAGCCGTCCCGGAACCCGAGGAACACCACGTCCTTCACGCCCAGCACCTCCGCGGCCGCGCGCTGCTCGGCGTAGCGGGTGGCGCTCAGCTCCGCGTCCGGTACCGCGGGATCCTCCCCGCCCTGGCAGCCGTCGCTGCAGATCACGTAAAAGACCTCGGCTCCACCGTCCGCCAGCGAGGCGATGCTGGCTCCGAAGCCGAACTCCGGGTCGTCAGGATGGGCGGCCACGACCAGGACCCGATCGTAGTGCCCGTTCTTCTGCTCTTCAGCCACAGCCCCTGAGCGTAATGCAGACGACCGTACCTCCGTCGTCCCGGTCGGCCAGGCTGACCTCTCCGCCCATGCCGCGGGCCAGGCCCCTGGCGAGGTACAGGCCCAGCCCGGCGCCCCCGGAGCCGGGATCGAGCCGGGTGAACTTCTCGAACGCCCGCTCTCGCTGCCCAGCCGCGATCCCCGGTCCGCGGTCCAGGATGTGCAGCTGCACCTCGTCGCCGCGGCGGCCCGCCACGATCTCGACCGGGCTGTCCGGCGGCGAGTACCGCAGCGCGTTCGCCAGCACCGCGCGCAGCGCCTGGAGCATGTGCTCCCTGTCGACCTGGACCTCCAGGCCCTCCGTGCCGCCGACCCGCACCGTGCGGTCCGGGTCCACGTGACGCGCCGACTCGACGGCGTCATCGACCAGCGCCTGGAGGTCGATCGTCTCGATCATGTGGTCGAGGTCGCCGATGCCCAGGTGCATCGCGGCGAGCAGGTCGTCGACCATGTCGGACATGGCGGCGGCGCTGCGGTCGATCATCGCCAGCATCTGCTGCCGGCTGGCGGCGGGAAGGGCGTCCGCGTCCTCGACGAGCAGCGTGGACGCGCCCCGGATCACGGTCAGCGGCCGCCGCAGCTCGTGCCCCAGCGCCCGCAGAGCCTCGATGCAGGGATCGCTCATCGCACGACCTCCACCTTGACCAGGTTGGTCTGGCCCGGCTCCCCGACCGGCACCCCGGCGACGAACGCGATGCGGTCGCCGGACCGGATGAGCCCGGCGTCCACCGCGGCGCTGGTCCCCTTGGCGATCATGTCGTCGGTGTCGGCGCCCTGCGCCACCTCCAGCGGCACCACCCCAGCGTACAGCGCCGTCCGGCGCAGGACGTCGGGATGCGGGCTCGCGGCGATCACCGGCACCACCGGCCGGGCCTTGCTGACGCGGCGCGCGGTCGCGCCCGACTCGGTGAAGGCCAGCACGGCGCGCGCGCCCACCTGCTGAGCGATCGCGGCCACGGCCTGCGCCATCGCGGCGCCCGTCGAGCCCCGCTCGTGCCACACGGAAGGGGCGCGCAGATACGCGGGATGGCTCTCGGCCGCCTGGCAGATGCGGGCCATGGCGCGCACCGCCTCGA
>DASYBH010000023.1:0-12662 GCA_036500885.1 Candidatus Dormiibacterota bacterium | reverse complement strand
GACGCCGCCACCGCCGCCGCCGTTGGTCATGACCGTCCCGTTCATGCCGGCGGCCTTCGAGCACGAGTTCATGTCGTTGCCGAACTGGCTCATTCGGGCCGGGTTCCCCTGCGTGTCCGACGGGGGTGCGTGCGGGGTCAGGCTCCCGTTCGAGTCCCTGGTCGGGTCGGCGAGGGTCCAGCCCTTCTGGCGCATGCAGGTGTAGAGCTTGAGGATCTGCTGGTTCGCCTTCTGGATGTCCTGCGCCGAGGGCTGGCGCCCCCCGCGGTTGGAGAACTGCTTGTTGAAGCCGGTCGAGGCCGCGCACTTGTCGTATGCCACCTTGTAGGCCGGGTCCTTGCGCATCTCATCGGCCGCGCCGTTCGCCTGGAACCTCGCGCCGGCCGGGACCTCGTCGGGCGGCGGGCCCGCGAATTCGTAGCCCGCACTGGTCAGGCAGGTCTGCATGGCGCTCATCAGCGCCTGAGCCTTCTGTTGATCCTGCTGCTGCGAGCTCCGGCTGTTGGCCGAGGCGGGCGACCCGAAGCCGCAGGCCGCGAGCACGATCGACAGGGCCGCCACCAGGAAGGGTGAGGCCAGCCTCGCCGTCGCTCGAGATCGTCGTCGAACCGAGGATTCTTCGTTCATAGCCGGTGGTGTATGACATCGGCGGTTTCGGGACGGTATCGCGGCCGCCGGGATCCACCGCGCAGCGCAGCGATGTCCTGGGGAGCGCGTACGCGGTGGATCTCGGCGCCGACGCTCACGGGAGGCGTCCCGGGCGGGATGCGGGAATGAAACCCCGCTGAAACCGGGGCCGAGGCATCCTTGAGGGTGACGTGCGAGTCCTGGTGATCGAAGACGACAGGGAGATGGCCGAGGCGGTCGCCGCCGGTCTCCGCCGGGCCCCGATGGCCGTGGACGTCGCGCTGGACGGCCCCGGCGGGCTGGCCCGCGCCCTCGGCAACGACTACGACGTGATCGTGCTCGACCGCGACCTCCCCGGCATGCACGGCGACCAGGTCTGCGCCGAGCTCGTCGCCGCCCGATGCCGCAGCCGCGTGCTCATGCTCACGGCCGCGGGGACCATGGAGGAGCTGGTGGAGGGGCTCGGCCTCGGCGCCGACGACTACCTGCCCAAGCCGTTCGACTTCCCCGTGCTCGTGGCTCGCATCGGTGCGCTGCTGCGCCGCGCCCAGCCCGCCATCCCCCCGGTCCTCCGGCGCGGTGACCTGGTGGTCGACACCGCGCAGCGCCGGGCCCGTCGAGGTGACCGGCGGCTCGAGCTCGCGCCGAAGGAGTTCGGCGTCCTCGAGCTGCTGCTCGCCTCCCAGGGCCGGACCGTCTCGGCCGAGGAGCTCCTCGAACGGGTGTGGGACGAGGCCGCCGACCCCTTCACGACCGCGGTCAAGATCACGATCAGCAGACTCCGCGCCAAGCTGGGAGATCCCCCCGTCATCGAGACGGTGGCCAGGTCCGGCTACCGGATATGAGGATGCCCATGCGTCACCTGCGCCGGCCAGCCGGACTGCCACACCTGCCGCGACCCACGATGCGCCTGCGCCTGCGCCTCACCGTCGTCTACGGCGGTCTCTTCCTCCTCTCGGGCGCGGTGCTGGTGGCCCTCAGCTACAGCCTGGTCCTCCACGCCACCGACAGCGTTGTGACCTTGAGGGGACCGCACGGAGAAGTCGTCGGCGCGGTCGCCACGGGAGGTCCGGCGGGAGTTGGCCGAGGCGGCCAGGCGCACACACCGCCCACGGGACAGGTCTTCAACGAACGGTCCGGGCTGTCCACCGGTCTCACCCCACAGCAGGCGGAAGCCCAGGGCAGACGGATCGAAGCCGAGGCGATTCGACAGCACGCGGCCGACCTGCACGAATTCCTCGTCCAGTCGGGAGTCGCGCTCGGCGTCATGGCGGTGGTCTCCATCGGGCTGGGCTGGCTGGTCGCCGGGCGGGTGCTGCGTCCGCTGCGAACGATCACGATCGCCGCCAGGGACATCTCCGCGACCAGCCTGCACCGCCGCCTCGCCCTCGACGGGCCCCGGGACGAGCTCAAGGAGCTCGGGGACACGATCGATGGGCTGCTGGGCCGGCTGGAGCGGTCCTTCCAGTCCCAGCGCCAGTTCGTCGCCAACGCGTCCCACGAGCTGCGTACACCGCTGGCACGACAGCGGACGCTGGTCCAGGTCGCGCTGTCCGACCCCGAACCCACCGTCGAATCCCTCCGGGCGGCCCATGAACGGGTCCTGGTGGCCGGCGAACAGCAGGAGCGGCTGATCGAGGCACTCCTCACCCTGGCCCGCGGGGAGCGGGGGCTCGACCGGCGACGGCCCCTGGACCTGAGGAGCGCGGCCGGCCAGGTCCTCGGCCCCCGGCTCGCCGAGGCAGACCGCCTCGGGCTGCACCTCCACGCGATTCTCGACTCCGCGCCGGCCTCGGGCGACCCGCGCCTCGTCGAGCGCCTGGTGGCGAACCTGGTCGACAACGCCGTGCGCCACAACGTCGCTGGAGGCCGCATCGAGATCGCCACCGGGACCAGCGCGGGGCATGCCGTCCTCACCGTGGTCAACAGCGGGCCGGTCATCCCGCCCTCGGAGATGGACCGCCTCTTCCAGCCCTTCCAGCGAATGGGCGCCGATCGTACGGGTCACGCCGACGGCATCGGTCTCGGGCTCTCCATCGTCCATGCCATCGCCACCGCGCACGAAGCCACCCTGATCACGCGGCCGCTCCCGGAGGGAGGCCTGGACGTCGAGGTTCGCTTCCCGGCCCGGCACAACGCCGGCGGCCTCGACGCGACCGGCGGTCGCCCGCCGGGCCGCGGTCGAGCCGGGCACGACGCCAGGCATGCGCGATCCCCCCAACCGACGGGGGAGATACGGTAACCGCAAGCGAGATCGACGCAGCCTCAAGGCCGTCCCGACCTTCTCGCGCACGCTCTTAACGGGCTGGGTTCCGGCCAGCCCGGATCGGCCCTAGCGTGGGTCCTCCCCGAAAACCGCAACGCAGGAGGACCCTCACGATGCCGTCCGAGACCATTCAGCCCATCCAGGACATCCTCAGCCGCTGGATTCTCATCGGCCAGGCGCTGGTAGGTTCGATAGGCGCGCTCGCCTTCGTAGTGGCGTTCATCTGGAAGATGCTCGCCGTCCAGCCTCAGGCGGTGCTGCAGGCGAAGCAGTGGATCCAGCGCATCGTCATCGGCACGATCGGCGTCGAGATGGCGGGCACGCTGGTGCACGTCCTGACCGGATCGGTGCCGGCGCACTGAGGTGAACGAGCTGCTGCAGGCTCTAGAGGCCATTCGCCGCGCGATCGACCTGGGTGGCAACGTCCACGCGTTCATCGCGGACAACGTGCAGGTGGTCGTCCAGGCTCTGGGCACGTTCATCTTCCGGACCGCCAATCCGGCGGTTCCCAGTGCGCCGTTCACGACCGTCGGGCCGATCCAGAGCTTCGCGCCACTGGTGCAGGTGGCGTCGAACTCGGCGCTGACAGCGGTGATCACGTGGGCCGGCTTCCGCATGATGTGGGGTCGCGTGACGACCCGCAGCCAGTTCGTGCTCCGGGTCCTGCTGCCGCGCGTGCTTCTGGCCGCGCTGCTCATCAACTTCGCGGTGCCGCTCGTGCAGGGCGCGATCGATACCAGCAACGCGCTCAGCGACAGCGTGATGCTCGCCACTCACCGGCAGATCCTGACAGACGTCAACGAGTTCCTCACAGCAGGCCCGCTCGCGGGCCTGCAGGGGGTCACCCTGATCGTCCTGTTCGTCGCCTACCTCATCCTCGCCTTTGCCTACATCATCCGGTTCTCACTGCTCGTCGTCCTCACGATCCTCGCGCCCGCCGCCGCGCTGCTGTTCGTCCTTCCCGAGACGCAGCGGTACGCGCGGGAGTGGAGTGGACTGTTCGTCAGCGCACTGCTGATGCAGCCGCTGCAACTGCTCATCCTGGCCATCGGCTTCGCGCTGGACGGCTACTCGGCCCTGCCGGTCCGCCATCTGTTCGCGCTGGCCGCGGTCTTCATGACGTTCAAGGTCCCCGGCGCGCTTCACAGCGCGTCGCTGGCCGGCTCCAAGGCGGCGGGCTTCGCGAAGCGCGAGCTCACCCATGCGGTGCATGCCGCGACGAAGGCATGAGCCTGCGGCTGCTGGCGATCCCATTCGCGGCGGTGGCGCTGATGGCCGTCGTGGGCGGCCGGCCGCAGACGCCCGGTTCCCCGTCCGGCCTGCGGCCGCCAGACCACCTGGTCCCGCCGCTGGCGGACTGGGTCATGACGCAGCCGTACGGCTGCACGTCGTTCGAGCTGGAGCCGATCGCATCCTGGTGCGCGAGCGGCCACTTCCACAGCGGCGTCGACATGGCCGCGCCGGCCGGCACCGCGGTCCACGCCGCCGCCGCCGGCCGCGCTCGCGTGGCCTGGAGCCCGGGCGGTTACGGGCGGTTCGTGATCCTGGACCACGGCGCCGGCATCTCCACGCTGTACGCCCACCTGGAGTCGACCGGGCTGCTGAGCGGCGACGACGTCCAGGCCGGCGCGGAGATCGGCCGCGTCGGCAGCACCGGCCTGTCGACCGGGCCGCACCTGCACTTCGAGGTCCGCCGCGACGGCCGGCCGGCGGACCCGACGCCCTGGCTGCCGGCCAGCGCATGAGGAGGCGAGATTCATGGTCAACAAGGTCATCCTGATCGGGCGGCTTGCCGGCGATCCCGAGCTCCGCGTGACGACCTCGGGCACGCAGGTCGCCAACGCGCGCGTGGCCACCAACACGTATGCCGGCAAGGACGAGAGCGGCGCGCCGCGCGAGCACGCCGAGTTCCACGCGCTGGTGATGTTCGGCAAGAACGCCGAGTTCGCCGGGGAGCACCTCCGGAAGGGCCGGCTCGTGTACGCGGAGGGCCGCACCCAGACTCGCTCCTGGGAGACGGACGAAGGTCAGCGGCGCTATGCCACCGAGGTGATCGTCGATGTGCTGCGGGCGCTCGGTCCCAAACAGGAGGAATCCTCTTGAGCGGAGCCGCTTTCACGGGCCGAGCTGCTCCTCCTCCCGGAGGTGCGCGATCCGGCGGCGGCGGCCGCGCGCCGCCTGCCGGGCGTGCCGCTGGCCCACGTGGCGCCGGATCGTCTCGGCCTCCCGGGTGAGCTTCCGGTAGCTCTCCAGGCGGCCCTCGGTGAGCTCCGCCCGCGCGACGGCCGCGCGGATGGCGCAGCCGGGCTCGCTCGTGTGGCCGCAGTCGGAGAAGCGGCAGCGCGAGGCCAGCTGCTCCACGTCGGCGAAGAGCCGTGCCACCCCGCCGGCCTCCTCGACGTCCGCCCAGAGCTGCAGCTCGCGAAGCCCGGGCGTGTCGATGAGCAGGCCACCCCACGGCATGGCGACGAGCTGACGGTGCGTCGTCGTGTGGCGGCCCTTGCCATCGGAGCGGACCGCGCCAGTCCGCATCACGTCGTCGCCCACGAGCCGGTTGAGCAATGTCGACTTGCCGACGCCCGACGGGCCGAGCAGCACTGCCGTGCGTCCGGCGGGGAGGAGCTCGGGGAGCCGTTCGATGCCCTCGCCTGTGACCGCACTGAGGGCCACGACCGGCGCGCCGGCGGCCACGTGCTCGACCTCGCCGCGGAGCGAGCCGGCGATGTCGGGTGCGGCCAGGTCGGCCTTGCTCAGCACGACGATCGGCTGCGTGTCGCTCGACCACGCCACGGCGAGCGCGCGCTCGATCCGGCGCAGGTTCGGTCCATCGTCCAGTGCGGCGACGACGAGCGTGATGTCGACGTTGGCCGCCAGCACCTGCTCGTCGCTGGTGGGGCCGGCCACCTTGCGGCGGAAGGCGCTGCGGCGTTCGAGCACCGCTTCGATGAGGGGCTGCTCGCCCCCGACCCGGATCGCCACCCAGTCGCCCACCGCCGGCAGGGCGGGGTCGGTCCCGTGGCGGGAGGCCCTGGTCAGCGGGCGGGAGAGCGCGGCGGCGTGCACCGCCTCGCCCGTGTGCACGACTCGGCCGGCGCCCTGGTCGGCAACGACCCGGGCTGGGAGCAGCGCGGAGCCGGCGAAGCTTCGCGAGCTCGCGACCTGATCGAAGCGGTCCACGAACCACTGATCCCAACCCAGCGCGACGAGCTGGGCCTTGCGGTTGGAATGCAAAGCTGATCCTCCGAACAACGGCGGAGCACAGCTGGAGACGGCCGGAGGATCCGGGAGGCCCGAGGACGGGTCGTGCGCCGGGGTCAGACCCGGGACGAGGAGGCGACCGTCGGCCAGCTGGCCAGAGCCTGGACGTTTGCCTGCGGTTCAGCCACGGTACTCACCTCCTCTGTTACACCGAGATCCGAGAAGCCCGAGCAGCGTACCAGAGGCACTCGCTGATGGGAAGTGTAAGAATGTAATGCGCGTTGACGGAAGAAGAAGTGCGCGGCTGGGTGCTGGGCCGTGTCCCGGACAGCTGGTTCGTGGGACCGCCAGAGGTCGAGAGCGCCGACGACGAGATCCTGATCGTCGGCGCTCTCGATGACTCCGATCTGGTCGAGACCGCCGGAGGCCAGGCGGTCGCGGCCGCGCGAGCCGCACGAATCCAGCGCTTTCGGGCCGAGACGCGCGAGCAGCGCATGCGGATCGCGCAGGAGGCGGAGCGCCGGTTCGGTCGCAAGGTCGCGTGGGGCGTGACGATCGCCGGCGAACGAACGCTGTTCACGACGCTGTCCGTCCCGGTCATGACCCGGCTCCGCCTGCCCGAGCGTCAGGTGCTCGACACCCTCGTCCAGGCCGGCGTCGCGCGCAGCCGGAGCGAGGCCCTGGCCTGGTGCGTGCGCCTCGTCGGCAAGCACGAGTCGGAGTGGATTCGCGAGCTGCGCGATGCGCTCGTGCTCGTGAACGAGCTTCGCCGGCGCGGCCCGGCCTGAGCGGGGGGCGGCCGGAATGCTCCACGCGCGGTTGTGTGCGTGCGGGGCTCGGGTCAGGCGCGGTCGAGCAGCTCGCGCGCCCGCGTGATGCGCTCGCGGGCGCCGGTGAAGTCGCGCCGCACCGCCAGGTCCTCAGCCTCGTCGAGCAGCCTCACGACGGGCCGCCACCGTACGGCGTCCGCCTCGGCGAGCGCGGACTTGACCTGGCCCATGGTCTGAGTGGCGAACAGCAGCCCGCCGCCGGGATTGTCCACGATCTGGCTCGCGATCTCGAGCTGGTTGTGCGCCCAGGTCAGCAGGTCGGCGCCGCCGTAGCGCGCCGGTCCCTTGGGTCCGAGAACCTCCACGGCAGACATGGTAGTGAGAGTACCCGCAGCGGCCTCAGCGGTGCAGACGGGGATCCAGGGCGTCGCGCAGGGAGTCGCCCAACCAGTTGAATCCGAAAACCGCCAGGCAGATCGCCGCGCCGGGCCCGGCGGCCATCCACCAGTCGCCGTTGACCAGGAAGCTCTGGCCTGTGCTGATCATGAATCCCCAGTCCGGCGTCGGCGGAGGCGCCGAGAGGCCCAGGAAGGACAGCGTGGCCTCGGCCAGCATCCCGAATGCGGCGGACAGAGAGACCTGCACGATCAGTGGGTTCAGCAGGTTGGGAAGCATGTGACGGCCGATGATGCGGGCTGGCGAGGCGCCCAGCGCCCGCGCCGCGGTCACGAAGTCGAGCGACTTCAGCTGCAGCACCTGGGCGCGCGTCAGGCGGGCATAGACCGGGATCTGGACGATGCCGATCGCGATCATCGCGTTGCGAAGGCTGGGGCCGAGGGCGGCCACCAGCGCGATCGCCAGAATCAGCGCGGGGAACGCCAGGATGGCGTCGACCAGGCGCATCAGGAGCAGGTCGGTGACGCCGCCACGGTAGCCGGCCAGAACGCCTGTCAGGCCGCCCGCCACGAGGCCGACCCCCACCGCGACGAACGCGACGGGCAGCGAGATCCGGCCACCCCAGAACACCCGCGAGAGCACGTCGCGGCCAAGTTCGTCCGTGCCCAGGAGGTGGCCGGCGCCCGGTGGCAGCCGGGCGTTGTCGGCGTCGACGGCGATCGGGTTGTGGGGCGAGATCCACGGCGCCAGCAGCGCGACCACCGCCAGGATGGCCAGCAGCAGCAGTCCGACCAGGATGCGCGGGTGGTCGAGCAGCAGGCGGCGCAGGCCGGCCGGCTGCTGCTCCCCGAGCGCCGGGATCTGCTCCTCGGCCGGGATGAAGGTCGGGGCGGCGGTGCTCACGAGTACGAGATCCGGGGATCGAGCCAGGCGTACACCAGGTCGACCAGCAGGTTGGCGAGCATGAAGGACAGGGCGGCCATGAGCACGATGCCCTGGACCACGGGGAAGTCCTTGGCGAAGATGCTTTCCACCGCCAGCTTGCCGACGCCCGGCCAGCTGAAGACCGTCTCGGTCACGAGCGCCCCCTCCAGGATGCCGCCCACCTGCAGGCCGACGATGGTGACGACCGGGATGAGCGCGTTCTTGAGCGCGTGGCGATTGACCACCCGCCACCAGCCCGCGCCCTTGGCGCGGGCGGTGCGGATGTAGTCCTGGTTCAGCACCTCGATCATCGAGGAGCGCGTGAACCGCATGTTGCTGGCCGCGCCGAACGTGCCCAGCGCGATCGCCGGCATGACCAGGCGGCTCAGGTTGTCCGGCACGGACTCGGTCAGGGCGGTGAAGCCGCCGACCGGCAGCACGCGCAGGACCAGGCCGAAGAACAGGATCAGCATGATCCCCACCACGAAGTTGGGGACCGAGATGCCCGCCACGGTGAGGCCGGACGCGACGACGTCGAGCACCCTGCCGCGGCGGAGCGCGGCCAGGGTGCCCATCGGGATGGCGATCAGCAGCGACCAGAGCAGCGCCGCGATGCCCAGCTCGAGCGTCGCCGGGAACCGCTCACCGATGGCCTGGGTGACGGGGAGCTTGTTGCGAACGGAACGGCCGAGGTCGCCATGGAGCAGCCGGCCCAGATAGAGCGCGTACTGCTGCGGCAACGGACGGTCCAGCCCGAGGTCCTTGTGGATCTGGGCGGCGGCCTCGGGCGTGTACGACTCGGCCAGGATGACGGTCGCCGGGTCGCCGGGGGTCAGGTGGATCAGCAGGAACACCCCGACCGTCACCAGGAACGCGGTGGGGACCATCAGGCCCAGCCGGCGGACGATGTACTCGAGCACGCGATGGTCCCCTCCCGCTCTATACCTAGCTCTTCCACACCTCCGCGAGCCGGTTGATGCCGTCGGGGATCAGCGTGAAGCCCTGCACCTTCCTCGACGTGATCTGCGGGGTGGCGGGGTCGGTGGTGAAGACGTAGGCGGCGTCGCCGACGATGATCCGCTGCGCCTCCTGGTAGAGCGGCTTGCGCTTGGCCTGGTCCGTGGTGGCCCGGCCCTGCTCCAGGAGCTGGTCGACCTGCGGGTTCGAGTACAGGCCGTCGTTGAAGCTGCCGCCGGTGTGGAAGAAGGCGTACATGTTGCCGTCCGGATCGATCCGGCCCGACCAGCCGGCGAGCGACGCCTGGAACTGGTGCTGCACCCGTGTCTCGAGCGTCAGCTTGCCGAAGTCCTCGGGCAGCAGGTTGACCGTGATGCCGGCCTTCGCCAGCTGGGCCTGGATGAGCTGGCCGATCTGGATCTGGTCCTGGGTGTTGGCCGTCTTCAGCGTGAAGCTGAACCCGGTCGCGGTGGCCTTGGCCTTCTCGGGGTCGGGCTTGTCGTAGATCTTCTCGGCCGGGTCGAAGGCCCAGCTCGCCGCCGTGATCGGTCCGTAGGACACGACGCCGACGTTGAACAGGACGTTCTTCAGGATCTGGGCGCGGTCGACGGCCAGCGCGACCGCCTTCGCCTTGGCGGGGTCGTTGAACGGCGGCGCCGAGCGGTTCAGATAGAACCCGCCGTACCCCAGGCTCGGGGTGTTGCGATAGACGAGGTTGGGATCCGCCTTCACCGCGTCGACGTCCTTGCCGGCCACGACGCGGGCCATGTCGACGTCGGAGGTCTTGAGGGACGCCAGGGTGGCGTTGAGGTCGGTGATCGGCCGGTAGACGAGCTGGTCGAGGTAGGGCAGCGCGTGCCCGGCCCTGTCCTTGCGCCAGTAGTTGGCGTTGCGCTTGAGCGTCAGGTGGTCGTCCCGCTTCCATTCGACGAACTCGAACGGCCCTGACCCGGCGCCGGTCGGCGTCTGGGCCAGGTTGGCGCCGAGCTGCTTGATCGCGGTCGGCGAGAGGATCATGCCCGCCCGGTCTACCAGAGCGGCCAGCAGCGTGGCGTCCGGGCGCTTGAGGTGGAGCACGGCGGTGGCCGGGTCCTGCACCTCGACGGACTGGACAGAGGCCAGGTCGCTCTTGCGTGCGGCGGCCGGGTCGGTGGACGTCATGTAGCGCTCGAGGTTGAACTTGACCGCGTCCGCGTTGAAGTCAGTGCCGTCCTGGAACTTCACGTCCTTGCGCAGCGTCAGGACCAGCGTCCTGTCGTCCGTGTACGTCCAGCGTGTGGCCAGCTCCGGCACGAAGTTCAGCTTGGCGTCGATGCCCAGCAGCGAGTCGTACATGTTGTAGTAGATCTCGCGCTCCACCACGAGCCCGGACGTGTTGGGGTCGAGCGAGTTGATCTCGGTCTCCTGCGCGACCTTGAGCGTGCCGCCCGTCTTCGGCGCCCCGTTCGTCGTCCCGCCGGTGCCGCCCGCTCCGCCGCAGGCGCCCAGAAAGAGCACTGCGGCAACCAGGATTCCTACCCTCCTCATCGCGACGATCCTCCCTAGTTCCGGCGCTGGTTCAATGGCACTACCAGTCGCATTGCTGCGAGGGTAGCGGAGAAGCTCGCGATTTTGTTGTCCACGAGATCGAATGCCCTTCCGGCCTCGATGACGTCGACCTCGCGGACGGTGAGCTCGCGACCTTTCACGCGCAGCACCCAGATCGCGCCGGTCTGGCGAATGAGCGGTCGCAGCTCGCCGATGCGCAGCAGGTCGGCCGGCCGGTCGACGCGGGTGAAGAGGAGATCCAGCTCCGGCGCGGGCTCGACGACGGAGGCGCCTCGCTCCACGAGCTGCGCGCGAAAGGCGGGGTCCTCGAACGAGACCAGTGCCACGCGCATGCCCGGCCTGACGCCCAGCTTGTCCAGCAGCGGACGGCCGGAGCCGATGTCACGCAGCGGCTTCACGCGGCCCTGCCGTTGCTCTCGGAGCCCCGGACGGCCGAGAAGACCAGCACCCCGAGGATCCAGCCGGCGTACAGGCCGGCGGAGCCGAACAGGACGCCGACGCCGATCAGGGCGGGGACCCAGTCCCCCCAGATCCGGCGGTACAGCAGGTAGCCGGCGAGCAGCAGAGCGGCGAACCCCGCTGCTCCGGCGACGAGGCCGAGGACCAGAGCGCCGATGCGGCGTCCGGTCATGTCCCGGCGCCGGCGAGAGCACCCCTTCGACGCCGCCAGGAGGTGCGCCCGCCGGCGGATGCACCTCTCGACGGGCCGGTTCCCTCAGCCGTTTCCCACGCTAGCCGAACCAGGCGTTGACCAGCTCGCGCTCGTCCGCACGCTCGCGCATCATCGGGCCGACCTCGTACTCCAGCGACTCCGGGTCGTGCTGGTCCCAACGGACCAGGAAGCCCGCGCCCAACGAGCGGATGGCCCGTTCTCTGTCCTCGCGCTGTTCGTCGTCCACTCCAGATAACCTCCGCAACACGGTGGCCGGCGCTGACGTCCTGCAGATCGAAGCCGGGGACCGAGCGCGCTGCTATTTTCGTTCGTCTCATTTGAACAGTCAAAGCGGGAGTTGCGAGCTCAGACATCGATGACGTCCAGGTCGTGCGCCGCCCCCGGGGTGCTCCCCGAGAAGATGTGGTTGAACAGGAAGCGCGTGCCCGGATGGCGGGCGGCCAGGGCCTGCGCCTCGTCCCAGCTCGTGTGCACGGCGCTGGGGTCGGGGCTGGTCGCCTCGGTGATCGCGACGTCCGCCTCCCGCACCAGCTCGTCCAGCGGGGGGCTGGCGATCGTATCGCCGGCGTAGGCGAGGATCCGTCCGCCGAGGTGGAGTCGATAGCCCCGGCAGTCCATGTGGCCGTGGTCGAGCCTGACCGTCTCGTAGCGAACTCCCGCGACCTCGCCGCTCGTGGCCGCCTCGTGGTAGACGAGCCCTGCCCGATCGCGGTACACCGGCCAATCCTCGCCCCACGAAAGCGCGAACAGGGCTTCGAGGCGGGATTCCACGCCCGGGGGGCCCACCACCACCAGGGGTCCGGCCGGGTTGAATGCGCGGTACAGGACGAACGGCGGCAGACCGAGCACGTGGTCCCCGTGGAAGTGGGTCAGCAGCAGCGCCTCGATGGCGCCGGGGTCGATGCCGGCTCGGTGCATGTGGGGCAGCAGCGGCGCGCCGCCGTCGAGCAGCAGGCGCCCATCCACGACGACGGCACCGTTGTAGCGCTCCAGGGAGAACGCGGAGCCGGTGCCCAGGAACGCGATTCTCATCAGACCGAAAGGGTAGCGGGGCGGCGTTAGGAGCAAGGGGGGACAAGTCCCCCCTTCCGGAACCCCCCTCTCTTTCCGGGACGTTTGGAGGGCCTCCGGCCCAGCCCTTCGGGTCTGTAGTCGGGGCTGGGTGACCTTGGTGAGACGCGCTCGGACACTCGGGCGAAGCCCTAATAGGGGAGTGAGGCCGACAAGGCACAGGACGGAGGGGGTGTGGAAAAGTAGCCGCCGTAGCCCCGGGATGGGGGGTTCGGGGGGAAGGGTTGAACAA
>DASYBH010000022.1:0-6831 GCA_036500885.1 Candidatus Dormiibacterota bacterium | reverse complement strand
TCGACGGAGGGTGCGTCGACAACCCGTTCCGGTGGTGCGACAACCTCAGCAACAACGACCCAAGAGTGCTGACTTTCATGTCGCAGGGGTTCGCCAACATGGTAGTCCAGATGGCCTTCAACACGACGGTGCTGGCCTCGGGCGGCAAATCGGTCCACAAGCCCGCGCTGTCGATACGGACGAACGCCGGACAGCGCGCCTAAGCGCGCTGACTGTCGACCGCCGCCCGTCGCGAGGCAGCCCGCAGCCCCGGCGGGGGCGGTGATCACGCCGGCGCGGCGGCTTCCGTGGAATGTCCAGCCGGGGGCGCCGCCGAACCCGTTCGCGCTGCGCGGGCGTGGCCGAAGCGGAGAATACTGGACGTGGACCAGATGCGGAAGTACTCCATCGATGAGGTCGACGTCGCTTTGCTGGACGCTCTGCACGTGAATCCCCGGGCGAGCTTCGAGCGGCTCGGGACGGCGCTGGGCATTACCCCGGTGACGGCGGCGCGCCGCTGGCGGCGCCTGGCCGCGTCGGGCCGGGCCTGGGTGTCGTCGGTGCCCGGTCCGCGGCTGGCGATGACGGCCGCGGTCTGCGAGATCGAGGCGTGCCCAGGCCGGGCGGAGAGCGTCGGGCGGGCGCTGGCGGCGCTGCCGCAGGTGGCCAGCGTCTACCTCACGGACGGTGAATTCGGTGTTCACGCGATGGTCTTTGCCGACGACATGACGTCCCTCAGCATGCTGCTCCTGGACGAGATCCCCCGGGTTCCGGGAGTGATCCGGGGGCGCTCCCACATCGGCGTGGAGTGGTTCAGCGGCGTGCGCTGGCGGCTCGGCGCGATCAGCAGCGATCAGCAGCGTTCGGTGACCGGGGCCGAGGCCGGGGAGGACCGGAACCGGGGCAGCCGGACACGGGTGTTCGACGCTCCTGAGCACGCGCTGTACCTGGCGCTGCAGCATGACGGCAGGGCCAGCTTCCGGGACCTGGCGCGCGCTCTGGACACGCCGGAGCACCAGGTGCGCCGGCGGATGGCCTCTTTGGTGCGCCGGGGCATGCTGAGCTTCCGTACCGACTTCGCGCGCGGGGAGGGAGGCTGGCCCGCCGAGCTGGTGCTGTGGCTGGCCGTTCCCTGCGACCAGCTGGAACAGGTCGGCCTTGAGCTGGGCGGCTGGCCGGAGACCCGGGTCTGCATGTCCACGGTAGGGACAGCGAACGTCCTGCTGATGGCCCAGGTGCACCAGCTGTCGGATCTGGGCCGCATCCTCGAACGGCTCCGGACGGCCTTTCACGCGGTCAGGGTCTGCGACCAGCGGGTGGTACTGCGGCCGCTGAAGTCGTGGGGCCGGCTGCTGGACCCGGCCGGGCACGCCACCGGCGTCGTCCCGGTCGATCCCTGGGCTCCCTCAGCCGCCGCTTTCTCACAGCGGAACCGCTGACGCGTCGCAATCCATCACCGGTCTCCTACGGGATCGCGGTTTTCTTTGTTTTCGCGAGCGGTCGTTACGTAGGCGCTTCACTACCCGCATGACCGAAGGGACGACTTCTGATGTCACCGTTCCGCTGGCGCAGTGGGTCGCGGGGCTGACACTCGACGCGATCCCCGAGCGGGTGCGCACGCGGGCGAAGCACCTGCTGCTGGACGGGGTGGCGTGCGGCCTGGTGGGGGCGCAGCTGCCCTGGTCGCGGGTGGCGACGGCGGCCGTGCTGGACGTGGAGGGCACCGGTGAAGCCATCGTGATCGGCACGGGGCGCACCACCAGCGGGCCGGGTTCCGTCCTGCTCAACAGCACCTTCGTCCAGGGCTTCGAGCTGGACGACTTCCACCCCGTGGCCCCGCTGCACAGCAACTCCCTGGTCCTGCCGGTGCTGCTGGCCACGGCGCAGCATCTCGGCGGCGCCTCGGGCACGCAGGCGCTCACGGCGGCTGTGGCTGGGTTCGAGGTCGGCCCGCGGGTGGGCATGGCGCTGCACGGATCGCAGATGCTCTCGCGGGGATGGCACAGCGGCCCGGTGTTCGGCACGCACGCCGCGGCCATGGCGGCGGGCCGGCTGCGCGGGCTGGATGCGGAGCGCCTGGAGGACGCGCTGGGCATGGCGGGCACTCAGTCGGCGGGCCTGATGGCGGCGCAGTACGAGGCGATGTCCAAGCGGATGCAGCACGGCTTCGCGGCGCGCAATGGCTACTACGCCGCCGTGCTGGCCGCCGCCGGCTACACGGGAATCAAGCAGCTCTTCGACCGCCCGTACGGGGGCTATCTGGCGGTCTTCGGCGAGGGCCACGACCCCGACCCGCAGCAGATCACTGCGGGCCTGGGCGAGTCCTGGCATACCGAGCTGATCATGGTGAAGTCGTACGCGGCGCAGGGCGGCCTGCACGGCACCATCCAGGCAGCGCTGGAGCTGCGCGCCGGGCATGCGCTGGACCCCGCCGCGATCGGACGCATCGACATCCGCGTCGGCCACACCGTCTACCACCACGGCTGGTGGATGCCCAAGCGCCCGCTGACGGCGATCGGCGCTCAGATGAACCTTGGCTACGCCGCCGTGGTAGCGCTCCTCGACGGCACCGTGATGCCGCCTCAGTTCACTGAGGAGCGCCTGGATGCCGACGACGTGTGGGAGCTCCTGGGCAAGGTCGAGGTGCACCTGGACGAGGCGATCCAGCAGGCCCCCGTCCATGAGCGCTTCGCCACCGACCTGACCCTCACCCTGCGCGACGGCACCACGCTGCACCGGCGGATCGTGCAGCCGCACGGCGGCCCGCTCGACCCGGTCACCAACGAGGAGGTGATCGCCAAGTACCGCACGCTGGCCGGCCCGCTGATGCCCGCCGCGCGCCTGGACGCCATCCAGCAGGCCGTGCTGGGGCTTGACGACCTGTCCGATATCGGCGAACTGGGCGAGCTGCTCGCCGCGTCCGTCGCCGGCACTCTCGACTGAACGGAGCTACCCGATGACGACCACCAACCCGCGGGCCGCGCTGCGCGAACGGCTGGCAAGCGGCCGGCTCATCGTGGCGCCCGGCGTCTTCGACGGCATATCTGCCTCGCTCGTCGCGCGGCTGGGCTTCCCCGCCGGGTACCTCACCGGCGCCGGGGTCGCCGCCTCCGGCTTTGGCTTGCCGGACATCGGGCTGGTGACCCAGACGGAGATGGCCGAACGCGCCCGCGTCCTCGTCCGCGCACTCGATGGCGTCCCGCTGATCGCGGACGCCGACACCGGCTACGGCGCGGCACTCAACGTGGTGCGCACGGTGCGGGAGTACGAGGCGGCGGGCGTGGCCGCGATCCAGCTGGAGGACCAGGCCTTCCCCAAGAAGTGCGGGCACCTGCCGGACAAGGAGCTCATCGGCGCGGATGAGTTCCTGCTCAAGCTCCGGGCCGCGCTGGAGGTGCGCACCGACCCGGACCTGGTGGTGATCGCACGCACCGACGCGCGCGGGCCGCTGGGCCTGGACGCTGCGATCGAGCGCGCCCGCAGCTACGCCGAAGCGGGCGCCGACGTGGTCTTCGTGGAGGCGCCGCAGGGCACCGAGGAGATCGAGCGGATTGCTAAGGAGGTCCCGGCGCCGCTGCTGATCAACCTGGTGATCGGCGGCCTGACCCCGCTGGAGTCCAGCGCCCGGCTGCAGGAGCTCGGCTACGCCATCGCCATCCACCCCTCGCTGCCGCTGGGCGCGGCCGCCCTCGCCATGCTCAGCGGCCTGGCCGAGCTCGCGGGCCAGGACGTGCAGCAGTGGTTGCCCAGCAGGCCGGCCGACTTCTTCAACCTGGTTGGCCTGGCCGAATGGTCCGAGCTCGGCGAGCGCTACCGCCCAGTCCAGGAGGCATGACTCATGGGCATGACCATGATCGAAAAGATGCTGGCCCGGAAGGCCGGCCTGCCCCAGGTCGCCCCCGGGGACGTGGTCACCGTGGAGGTCGACATGTGCGTCCTGATCGACCTTCAGTTCGCGACGCTATGGATGCAGCCCTCGCGCATCCATGACCCGGACAAGGTCGCGGTCGTCATGGACCACGCCGTGCCAGCGCCGTCACTCAAGGACGCCGAGGGCGGGCCGCGGGCGCGGAAGTTCGTCGCGGACTTCGGCATCAAGCGCTTCTACGACGTGGGCCGGCACGGCATCTGCCACCAGATCATCGCAGAGAACGGCCTCGCCCGCCCCGGCGAGGTGCTGGCCTGCACCGACTCGCACACCTGCGCCGCCGGCGCGTACAACACCGCCGCCCGCGGCCTGGGCCCCGCCGAGGTCTACTCGATCCTGTGCACCGGCTCCACCTGGTTCCAGGTCGCGCCCACCGTGCGCTACGAGTTCGGTGGCGCGCTCCCGGAGAGCGTCAGCGGCAAGGACGTCTTCCTCCACATCGCCGACGCCTACGGCGACGCCGTCAACCAGAACCTGGAATTCGGCGGCTCCGGACTGGCGAGCATCCCGGTCGGCGACCGCCGCACCATCGCCACCCAGGCCGCCGAGATCTCCGCCGACTTCGCCACCTTCGGCGTGGACGACGTCCTGCGCGACTTCCTCGACCGTCACGGCGTCACCGGATACCAGGCCGCCGAGCCGGACCCGGATGCCTCGTACGCCGACGTGCGCCGCATCGACCTCGGCATTCTGGAGCCTTACGTCGCCCGGCCAGGCACCGTCAGCCGCAACGGCGTGCCGGTCTCCCAGGCCGAACGCCGCCGCATCGACCAGGCGTTCATCGGCTCCTGCGCCAACGGCCAGCTCGACGACCTGCGCATCGCCGCCGGGATCCTGCGCGGACGCAAGGTCGCCGACGGCGTGCGGCTGCTGGTCACCCCCGCCTCCCAGGAGGTCTACCGGGAAGCGATGCGGCGCGGCTACCTGCAGGACATCGCCGACGCGGGCGGCGTGGTCACCAACTCCACCTGCGGCGCCTGCTTCGGCTACCACATGGGCGTCCTCGGCCCTGGCGAGGTCTGCCTGACCTCCAGCACCCGCAACTTCACCGGCCGCATGGGCAGCACAGAGGCGGAGATCTACATGGCTTCCCCGGCCACGGTCGCCACCTCCGCCGTCACCGGCGTCATCACCGACCCGAGGAGCCTGACCTCATGACGACCACCATCAGGGGACGGGCGTGGGTGTTCGGCGACGCGCTCAACACCGACGCCATGTACCCGGCCTTCGCCATGAAGCTGGACATCCCCGAAGCGGCCAAGCACGTCTTCTACCAGGTGCGCCCCGGCTGGACCAGCCAGGTACGGCCCGGCGACATCGTCATCGCCGGGAAGAACTTCGGGCTCGGCTCCTCACGGCCGGTCGCCCAGCTCTTCCGGCACCTGGGGGTGGCGGCGCTGGTGGCCGAGGAGTTCAACTCCCTCTTCCTGCGCAACGCCGTCAACGCGGGACTGCCCGCCCTGCCCGCGCCGGGCGTCACCCGCCTGTTCCGCGACGGCGACCAGGGCTGCTTCGACATCGCCACCGGCACGTACCGCAACGAGACCACCGGAGCCACCGGCCAGGCCCGGCCGCTGCCGCCACTCGTCCTGGAGATCCTCGCCAGCGGCGGCGTGCTCCCCCGGCTGGCGGAGCAGGGCTACCTACCCGCCGAACTGGCGGACGTACTGCGCTCGGGAGCGATCCCCGCCGACGCCGGGTCCGGTGGCGCATGAGCCAGACAGCCGAGGCGGCGGTCGAGACGCCGCCCGCCCCGCACACCGAGCGGCTGGCCCAGCTGCTGGGCCCCGGAGTGCCGTCGTGACCGCTCAGCCACTCGCGGAAGGAATCTGGCGCGTCCCGACCAGCCACCGGGACCGCGACAACGCCTTCCTCATCGCGGGAGACGACGGGCTCACCCTGGTAGATGTGGGATGGGCGGGCGCGCCGCGATCGCATCCCACAGAGGCTGATCCGCAGGTGCCTCTCGCAGGGCCAGCTTCTCGCGCTCCCGCAGGTCCGATGCCATGCCGTGAGCATGTCGGCTTGTTTCCCAGTGCGCAAAATTTTCTCACTGGGCAATTTATGATCTCATGAGCCTCCTCGGCGAACCGATCGGCGAGATTGCCGCCGACCCCGACTGGCGCCTAGTGCAGGACTACTATTATCATGAATTGCGTTGCGGCCTTGGCTGGTGAAGGGAGTGAGAGTGGGAGATGAACCGCTCGCTGTGCGGCTGGCCGCCACCGCAGCCGAGATTTCCATCGCGGGCGTGCCGGCCGAGGCCGTGGTCGTCACCAAGGAGCTGGTCATGGATCAGCTTGGCCTGCAGTTGCGGGGGGCGACGCTGCCGAACGTGGCACCGGTCGCCCGGCTGGTCGCCGCGGCCGGAGGAACACCCGAGAGCACCATCGTCGGAAGCGGCATGCGCGCAAGCGCGCCGTATGCGGCGTACGCGAACGGTACCTTCGGCCATGCCTGCCAGTACGACGACTCTCATCAGCTGGCCTGGCACCCGGGCTCGTGCGTCGTGCCCAGCGTGCTCGCCCTCGCGGAGCGGGAAGGACGAACCGGTGCCAGCGCGATCAACGCGGTGATAGCCGGCACCCAGGTGATGGCGGTGCTGGGCGCGGCAGCGACACCCGCGATGCAGCAACTGGGCTGGCACGGCGCGAAAGTGCTCGGCGTCTTCGGCGCGGCGGTCGGGGCGGGCCTGGTGCTCGGGCTCACGGTAGACCAGCTCGCTCAGGCGATCGCGATCGCGGCCAGCGACTCCGCCGGCACGATGGAGTATGACCGCGGCGGGGGAGAGATCAAGCGCCTGCACGCCGGCTCGGCCGCGCGGGCCGGCTGCGAGGCTGCGCTGCTGGCCCGGGAAGGCATGACCGCGCCGCTGACCGCGCTGGAAGGGGACAAGGGCGTCCTCGCCTTGATCGGGCGCCTAG
>DASYBH010000021.1:0-6953 GCA_036500885.1 Candidatus Dormiibacterota bacterium | reverse complement strand
CTACGGCGCCGAGCTGGCCAGGCGAGCGACAGAGGTGGTGACCTCGGAGTTCTGAGCGGGCTGAAGAGAGCGGGGCCAAGGGCCCACTGGTCACGGCCGGCGCTACCCTCTTTCCCGTGGCGATCACCGATGTCCCCGGTGTCCGCGTCGGCCACTGGACCGATGCCGAGGCCCGCACCGGCTGCACGGTCGTGCTCCTGCCCGACGCCGGCGCGGTGGCCGGCGTCGACGTTCGCGGGCCGGCGCCCGGCACGCGCGAGACGGACCTGCTGCGGCCGGGCCGGGTCGTCGAGCGCGTTCACGCGATCTGCCTCTGCGGCGGTTCGGCCTTCGGGTTGGGGGCGGCCGACGGCGTGATGCGCTTCCTGCGGGAGCGGGACGTCGGGCTGCCCGTCGGCCCCGTCCGCGTCCCGCTCGTTCCGACGGCCGTGCTGTTCGACCTGGCCGCCGGCACTGTCGCCTGGCCGGGTCCTGACGACGGGTACGCCGCCTGCCTGGCGGCGTCGGACCGGGCGCCGGAGGAGGGCCCCGTGGGTGCGGGCACCGGCGCCACCGTCGGCAAGCTGCTGGGGCGGGAGGGCGCATCTCCCGGCGGCGCCGGCACCGCGTCCGTCCGCCTGCCCGGCGGCGCCGTGGTGGGGGCCCTGGCGGTGGTCAACGCCGTCGGCGACGTGCACGGCCGCGACGGCCGGGTGCTGGCCGGCGCCCGGCAGCCGGACGGGCGGCCGGTCGACGTCTGGAGGATGCTGCTGGAGTCGGGGCCGCCGTCGCCGCCCGCGGTGGGCGCCAGCACGACCATCGCGGTCGTGGCCACGGACGCCGCGCTGGACAAGGCCGGCTGCCGCCGGCTGGCCGAGGTGGCCCAGGACGGCCTGGCGCTGGCCGTCCGCCCGGCGCACACCCCGTTCGACGGCGACGCGATCTTCGCGGTCAGCACGGGCGAGGTGCGGGCGGATGCGCTCAGCCTCGGCGTGGCGGCCGCGGAGGCGATGTGGCGCGCCATCGAGCGGGCGGTCACGATTGGCCGCTGACGACCGCCGGACGGCCGGCTTCCTCCAGATGATCGACGAGATGCACGCTCGCCACCTCGTGGGCGTGGCAGACGTGCGTCAGGTGTGGCTGATCCGCCACGCCGACGCCTACGGCGGCCTGGAGTCCCTGGCCGAGGGCCCGATCGACCCGCCGCTGTCGGAGCGCGGCCGGCAGCAGGCCGGGCTGCTGGCCGCCCGACTGGCGACCGTGTCCCTGGACGCGGTCTGGAGCAGCCCGCTGCGGCGGGCGACGGAGACGGCGAGAGCCATCGTCAACGGCCGGCCGCTGGACGTGCGGACCGATCTCCGGCTGCGCGAGGTGCGCACGCACTGGGACGAGGACCGGGAGCCCCAGCGCCTGCCGCCGGGCTCGTACCCGTTCCCCGAGCCCGAGACGGAGGTCGTCGATCGGATGCGTGCGGTGGTCGCCGAGGTGGTGGCGGACCTGGCCGGCGCCGCGGGCCCGACGCCGAGGGCCGCCGTCGTCACGCACAACGCGGCGATCGCGATCTACGTGAGCAGCCTCCTCGGCCTGGCCTGGGGCCAGCTGCGGGTGATGCCGCAGTTCACCAGCGTCTCGGTGCTGGCGGTCAAGGGCGACCGGGTCGTCGTGCAGTCCATCGCGGACGCGACCCATCTGTCCTGACCGGCGGTTTCACGTCAGCAGGCTGAGGAGCATCAGCTCCACCACCCGTGCCGCCTCGCCGGCCGGCAGCCCCGCGGACGTCCTCAGGCCCTCCCACGCGCTCCAGCTCACCACGGCCTCCAGTGCGTGCAGGAGCCGCTCCGGGTTGTCCAGCCGGCCCAGCTCCGGGGCGAAGGCGGCTCTCAGGGCGGTCAGGTGGCGCTCGCGCGCCGCCGCCTGGCGGGCGGCGATCACCCTGGAGAAGTGCGCCTGGAGCGCGGCGGCGCGTGCCATCGGTGTGACCGCCTCCATCCAGCGCGCCCGGTGCGCGACGTAGGCCTCGACCCGCGGCGCGAGCGCGACCGGCAGCTCCGGCAGGGGCTCCAGGTGCGCGAAACGCTGCCGGTGCCGCTCGCCGGCGACGTCGAACAGCGTCTCCAGGTCGGCGAAGTGCTGGTAGACGGAGCGCAGCGAGACCCCGGCCCTCTGGGCGACCTGCGCGGCGGACGGGCGCAGATCGCCCTCCTCGACGAGGTCGAGCAGCGCGTCGACGACGCGGTTCCGCGTGCGCAGCGCCCGGGCGGAGCGACCGTCCGGCGCCGCCTCCTCCAGTTCTTGCATGGGGAGTGCAAGAAACCCTAGCATGCCGGTATCGACCGGCGCCGGCAGGTATCGCTTTTCAGTCGGACGGGAGGACGGGAGCACAGGATGAGGTTCGGAATCTTCTACGAGCACCAGCTGCCCAGGCCATGGGAGCCGGGCTCCGAGCACAGGCTGCTGAAGGACGCGCTCGACCAGATCGAGCTGGCCGACCGGCTCGGATACGACTACGTCTGGGAGGTGGAGCACCACTTCCTGGAGGAGTACAGCCACTCGTCGGCGCCCGAGGTCTTCCTGGCCGCGGCGAGCCAGCGCACCCGCCGGATTCGCATCGGCCACGGCATCGTCCTCCTCCCGGTCAGCTTCAACCACACCGCCCGCGTGGCCGAGCGCATCGCCACGCTGGACCTGGTGTCGGATGGCCGCGTCGAGTTCGGCACCGGAGAGTCCTCATCGGAGATGGAGCTGGGCGGCTTCGGCGTCCCGCGGGAGAGCAAGCGCGACCAGTGGGCGGAGTCGCTCGACGCCGTCACCCGCATGTTCGTCGAGACGCCCTTCGCGGGTCACCAGGGCCGGTACCTGCAGATGCCCGCCCGCAACGTCGTGCCCAAGCCCCACCAGAAGCCGCACCCGCCCCTGTGGGTCGCGTGCAGCCGGCGGGAGACGATCCACCTGGCGGCCAGCAAGGGCATCGGAGCGCTGTCCTTCTCGTTCATCGAGCCGGGCGCGGCCAGGGAGTGGGTGGACGACTACTACGAGACGATCGCCTCGGAGGAGTGCGTGCCCGCCGGCTTCGCGGTCAATCCCCAGGTGGCGGTGGTGACTCCGTTCATGTGCCACGAGGACGAGAGCGTGGCCATCGATCGGGGCCTGGACGGCGGCCACTTCTTCGGCTATTCGCTGGGCCATTACTACGTCTACGGCCAGCACGTCCCGGGCAGCACCAACGTCTGGGAGGAGTTCGAGGAGCGGCGCGCCCAGTTCGGCTTCGACCGGCGCATCGCGGCCAGGGAGGGTGAGGCGCTGGCCGCCCGCCTGATGGAGGAGCGGCTGGGCGCCCTGCGCGGGGCGATCGGCACGCCCGACCAGATCCGCGAGTTCGTGCGCGGCTACGAGGAGGCGGGCGTCGACCAGGTCATCTTCGTCAGCCAGGCGGGCCGCAACCGGCACGAGCACATCTGCGAATCGCTGGAGCTCTTCGCCAGGGAGGTGCTGCCGGAGTTCCAGGAGCGCCACGAGGCGGGGGAGCGGGAGAAGATGGCCCGGCTGGCGCCGGCCATCGATGCCGCCCTGGCCCGCCGGGCCCCCGCCCGCGCCGCCGAGCCGGAGGTCGTGGCCGCCGCCGCCGCTCCCTGATCATCTGGGGGGAGACCCCCGGAACGGATGTTGTCAAGGAAAGCAGCCGGCGTTTGATTCGCCTGCATCAGGGTAATGTTGTAATCATGACAACACCTGAGTTGGACGAGATCGCTGGTTGGTTTGCCGGAAGGCTCCCGGACGGCTGGTTCACGGGAGCGCCGTCGGTGACGATCGACGACGGACAGATCGTGGTGGTGGGGACGCTCACCGATCCGGTGGTGCCCGAGGGCGCGTCGGAGAAGCTCCGGGCCGGCGCCGAGGTGGGCCGCATCACCCGCTTCCGGGAGGCCACGCGGCCGCACCGGATCCACATCGCCCGTGAGGCCGAGCACCGGTTCGAGCTGCCGGTGACGTGGGGCGCCACGAGCGGCTCCACCACCGAGACCTTCACGCCCGGCGGCTCCGGCCAGCGGCACCGGGCCGAGGGGGAGGGCGAGGCCAAGAAGGTCATGATCGCGGCGGGCCGCGCCGCGATGTGGCGCTGGCGCCGGCGATTCGCCTTCGGTGGCCCGCGGGCGTGGAGGCGCCATTCGTGGTCCGCCCCGCAGGGCGACGAGCAGAGCTTCTAGCGATGGCCGCGCAGCAGCTCCTCCTGGGGCCCGTCGAGGGCCTCCCACCCGAGGAGGACGCGCTCGACGCCTACTCCGCCACGGTCAGCCGGGTGGCGGAGAGGCTGCTGCCCTCGGTGGCGAGCCTCCGGGTCGGCCGGCCCGACGGCCGCCGCCCGGAGGGCGCCGGATCCGCCGTGGCGCTCACCTCCGACGGACTGCTGGTGACCTCCGCCCACGTGGTGGAGCGCGCGACCCGCGGGGTCGCCGCCCTGCCGGACGGCGGCCAGTACGAGATCGAGATCGCCGGCGTGGACCCGCTGTCCGACCTGGCGCTGGTGCGCGCGCGCTCCGCGCGCCTGACGCCGGTGGAGGCCGGCGACGCCGACCGGCTGCGGGTGGGCCAGCTCGTGGTGGCGGTCGGCAACCCCCTCGGCTACTCCGGCTCGGTGACCGCCGGCGTGGTCAGCGGTCTCGGCCGCTCGCTGCCCACCCGGTGGGGCGACGGCCGGCGGATCGTGGAGAACGTGATCCAGACGGACGCGGCGCTGAACCCGGGCAATTCCGGCGGCGCTCTCGCCGACAGCCGGGCCCGCCTGGTCGGCATCAACACGGCGGTGGCCGGCGTGGGCCTGGGGCTGGCCGTGCCCCTCGACGCCACGACCCGCCGCATCCTCTCGGCGCTGCACGCGGACGGCCGTGTCCGGCGAGGCTACCTTGGCATCGCGGGTGGCACCCAGCCGCTCCCCAAGGCCGCCGCCGAGCGGCTCGGCCGCCGCGGCGGCATCGGCGTCATGGAGGTCGTCGAGGGCAGTCCGGCCGCCGCGGCCGGTCTGCGAGCCGGCGACCTGATCGTGGGTGTGGGTGGCCAGCCCGTCAGTCGGGCCGGCGACCTGCAGGGCCACATGATCGGCGCGGCGGTCGGCCAGCCGCTGGAGGTCGAGATCCTGCGTGACAGCCGCCTGCTTCGCATGACGACGGTGCCGGTCGAGCTGAGCTGAGCCTCTCATTCCAGGGACGCCGCGGCGGTATCCACCGACGCAGCGCAGCGATGTCCTGGGGGGCGCGTACGCGGTGGATGCCGCCGCCGGGCCCGTCTCGGGCCCGGCGGTGGCCTGCTCGCGTTCCGCAAACTTGAGGGGTGACAACGCCCGATGCCGCGACCGCGCAGGTCCGTGAGCGGCTGCTGACGGCATGGCGCGGTGAGATCGTGGCCCGGTACGTGTACGAGGCGCTTGCTCGCCGGGGCGGGGACCCGCGCCGGGCGGAGATCCTGCGGCGCATCGCCGACGCCGAGGCGTCGCACCGGAGGCGGCTGGAGGAGCGCATGACCGCGCTCGGCGTCCCGATCCCGGACGAGCGGACGGTGCGGATCTCGCTCTGGCTCCGGCTGCAGGCGCGGCTGGCCCCGGTCGAGCGACTGCTCCAGGCGCGGGAGGCGGCGGAGGACGACGAGGTGCTGGGCGTGTACGGCACCCCCACCGGTGACCCCGAGACGGACGCGCTCCTGCACGTCATCCGGCTCGACGAGCGCTCGCACTCACTCGCGGTCAGCGACCTGTCCAGGACGCCGACGGCCAGCGAGGCGGCCGACGTCGAGATGAGCACCGACAGCCGGCTGCAGCGCATCCTCAGCCGCGAGCGGTGGCACCGCACCGGCGGGAGCTGGGTCTCCGACGCGATCTACGGCGCCAACGACGGGCTGGCCGCCGTGTTCGGCATCGTGGCCGGCGTGTCGGGCGCGACCGGCGCGTCCGGCTTCGTCCTGACGGCTGGTCTCTCGGGGGCGATCGCGTCGGCGATGTCGATGGGCGTGGGCGCCTGGCTGGCGGCCCGCTCCCAGAGCGAGATCGCGGCCGCCAACCTGGAGTTCGAGCGTCGCGAGCTGGAGGAGCACCCTGACGAGGAGAAGGAGGAGCTCTCGCTCTTCTATCAGCTCAAGGGCCTGAGCCGGGAGGAGGCGGACGAGCTGGTCGAGAAGCTGGCGCGCAACCCGGAGTCGATGCTCCGCATGCTTGCGTCCGAGGAGCTGGGCGCGGTGGAGCAGAGCGGCAATCCCTGGACGGCGGCGCTCGCGGGCTTCGTCAGCACGGGCGTCGGCGCGATGGTCCCGGTGATCCCGTTCTTCTTCACGAGGGGCATCGTGGCGGTCGCCTGGGCGTTCGCCATCTCCCTCATCGCCCACTTCGGCGTCGGCGCCGCCAAGTCGCTGTTCACCCTGCGGAGCTGGTGGAGCTCCGGCCTGGAGATGACCATCGCGGGCGTTCTGGTCGGCGGCGTCACGTACGTCCTCGGCCTGGCCTTCAAGGTCAGCACCTGATCATGCGCTTGACGTCGAGGCGGCCCGCCTGGCAACGTAGCCCCTCGTGCGGCGATGGGTGACGCCCGCCGGCGTCGCTGTCCTGTGGTGGGGGGTGATGTGCGCGGTGGCCGCCTGTGGCGGTCAGCCCGGCGCCGATGACCTGTGGGCCCGGCCGGCGCACTCCGGCGTGCAGGACGCGCATGCCACCCTGGACGGCGCCGGCGGCGGCGCCACGCTCCAGGGCGACGGGATCGTGGTGTTCAAGCCGCGACTCGCCCTGTCGCTGCATCTCGAGACCAGCGCCGGGGCGCTGCCCGGAGAGCTGGACCTGCTGGAGGTCGACGGGGTCACCTACCAGCGGGGGAGGTGGGACCAGAAGTGGGCGCGCAGCGACGGCCCGGGCCCCGATCCCACCGATGGGGGCGCCAGCCATCCGCGCCTGCTCGGCCAGGAGATGGTGGGGAGCGACCGGGCCTGGCACCTGCAGG